>JAEUIE010000011.1 GCA_016795155.1 Planctomycetia bacterium
CCCCACCAGTGCTGCAGACCAATCAGCAATTTTCCCTGGGGCATACCGCCAAATTTTTCCAGGTCCACGAGCGCTTGATACTCTCCACGACCCGTGTAGGCGAAGGCGTCTCCTTGTGCAAAGGGTGGCGGAACCGGTCGACTGATCCCCCCCAACACCGAAACCAAACTGGGTGATATTACCACCAATGGTGATTCCCTGCTCCTGCAGACGCGGACGCAATCCGTTCCAGTCACCGGTCAATGTCGGGCGATTCCACAGCGAATCGAACCGTGACTGGCAGAAGGAATCACCAACGTTGCTGTTTGCAGGGGTTGGTGCAGCGTCCGAGTTGGGTGCAATGGCGATCGATTCGGGTTGAACCGGGATACTGCTGGATGGTGTGCTATCGAGCGCGCCCTGAGCCTGGGCTGCGGAGAAGCCTGCAGCGATGCAGCTTGAAGCGAGTAACCAACGAAAGGCATGCATTTTCGGGATCCATCCATGGAATCGAAAAAAGTGGGGAAGTTAGCTAATTCATCGTCTGCCCCACGGGATCAATCCTGGCCATTTATGGATAATGAGTTCGTGATCATTCAGTACATGACATCAGAATGCAAATATGTTCGGCATAACCGTTATGCACAGAGGATTCGATATACTCGCGCAAATCGCTTGCTTATGCTCTGACGATAATGTTGTCATTTGGCGTAGTCGCAGTTCACGCTCTTCACGGCATCCACTTAACTGTGGCCGGAGCAGTCAACTGTGGCATGGCTGGTGTCTCTACAGCCAAGCCTGTGGATGCGCTGGGTGCCAAGTTCTCGAACCTGATCGCCAGCAGCAGCGGATAGCACGTTGCAACGTTGGACCTCCGAGGTCGAAGCCGGACCTCAGAGATCGAAACGCTGCATTCACACTCAGCGGATGAAATCAACTTAACTTCCGGTACCTCATCCGTTTCGGCACGTTCGCGCTGGCTCCCAGCCTGGCATGTCGTTGCTCCTCATACACCTGGAAGTTCCCGTCGCACCAGACGACTTTGCTATCCCGTTCGAAGGCCAGGATGTGGGTGGCTACGCGGTCGAGGAACCAACGGTCGTGGCTGATGATCACTGCACAACCACCGAAATTCAAGAGCGATTCTTCGAGCGCTCGCAACGTGTCCACGTCGAGGTCGTTTGTCGGTTCGTCTAGAAGGAGCAGGTTCCCGCCACTGCGAAGCAGCTTGGCCAGGTGGATGCGATTGCGTTCTCCGCCGGAGCAGTTGCCGACGATCTTCTGTTGGTCTGACCCTTTGAAGTTGAAGCGTGCACAGTAACCGCGACTCGCCACCCGTTGTTTGCCGAGCATGATGTGATCCGTGCCGCCGGTGATCTCCTCGAAGATAGTGTTCGTCGGATTCAGCGCATCGCGGTTCTGATCCACGTGTGCCGGCTTCACCGTCGGGCCGATGGTGAGCGTCCCGCCATCCGGTTTCTCTTGTCCCACAATCATCTTGAACAGTGTCGTCTTGCCCGCACCGTTCGGCCCGATGATGCCGACGATGCCCCCCTTCGGCAGGTTGAAAGTGAGATCGTCGAAGAGCAGATTCTCGCCGAACGCCTTCTTCACCCCCTCGGCACGCACCACCAAGTCGCCCAGCGGTGGGCCGGGCGGAATCTGTATCACGAGCTCGTCTTCACGCTCTACGAACTCCATCGACTGCAACTTGTCGATGTTGGCAAGGCGGGCTTTGTTCTTGCCCATCCGGCCACGCGGAGCCATGCGTGCCCATTCGAGTTCACGGTCGAGTTGTTTCTGGCGAGCGGAGACAATTTTCTCTTCGAGTTCCAGCCGCCGCTTCTTCTTCTCCATCCACGAGGTGTAGTTACCCTCGAACGGATAGCCGCGACCGCGATCCAGTTCGAGAATCCACTGCGCGACGTTATCAAGGAAGTATCGATCGTGGGTGATGGCCACTACAGCACCCTTGTAGTCCTTCAAGAAGTGTTCGAGCCACTCCACGCTCTCCGCGTCCAGGTGGTTCGTCGGTTCATCGAGGAGGAGCAGGTCGAAGTTCTGCAACAACATCTTGCAGAGGAAGACACGCCGCCGTTCGCCCCCGGAAAGATGTTCGACACCCGCATCCGGTGGCGGCAACTGCATCGCGTCCATCGCCATCTCGACGCGGCGATCGATGTTGTAGGCATCCACAGCGTCGATCTGTGCTTGAAGTCGTTCCATCTGGTTCGAGAGTTTATCGAAGTCGGCAGCCGGGTCCGCGAACTTCTCGCTCACAGCCTCATATTGAAGAATGAGATCACGAAAGGGCTGAACGGCCTCCTCCACGTTTTCCAGCACCGTCTTCCCTGGCGTGAGCATCGGTTCCTGCGGTACGTAGCCAATGGTCAGCCCGTTCTCCGGCCTTGCTTCGCCCATGAAGTCTTTGTCTTCGAGAGCCATGATGCGCAGCAGCGTTGACTTCCCGGAGCCGTTCGAGCCGATGACACCGATTTTCGCTCCGGGGTAGAATGCAAGTTGGATGTCCTTGAGGACCTCGCGTTTGCCATAGTGTTTCGTGAGGTTGTCGATAGTGAAGATGTACCGCTCGCTCATTATTGCTCCGTGAGTGTGGTAACGGAATGATAACGGATTTCCGTTCGGAACGAAGATCGTGCCTGCGAGAGTCGCCGTTAACCCCACGGTACTCTCTCTCCAGAGATAGAGAGAGGGTTTCGATAAATTTTGGGTTATTGGCTCCGACTCAATACAGAATCCATGTTCTCTTGGCCGTTCTTTCAACCGGCTGTGCAACTACATAACCCACAAGATTCAACGCAAAAACGCCAGGCTCTCTGCCTGGCGTGGTGCGTGAACCGTGTTGTAGATAAAGCCTCGATGAAGGCTTGCAAGCTCCCCGAATAGGGCGCGCTTCAAGAAATTCTCTGCATTGGGTAGAGAGAAATGATGTCGATCCAAAATGTTATGGCGTAATGAGTTATGGAATGAGTTTCGAAATTGCTGTTAACCCGCTCACTTGTCTCTCTAGAAGATGGGGAGATGTTTTGGGTGGAAACATCTCTATGGAGGGGGTTGGTGTTTACCGTCATGTATTAGAGAAGTACGTTTCTACACCGCGGCTGGGCGGGTTTTGATGAGCGACCATCGCCGGGCAGCGTGATTTGGTAGCAATTCGCCAGTCTTCGCCAAGATTTGATTCAGTCTCGTTCTCATGTTGACTCGTGAACGGGTCTTCGTGTCTCTTTGTTCAGTTCTGGCTTTTCAGGCACCTCTATTTTTACTGATTAGCATTCCAGAGAATCGACAGTACGGGATCCTGTGATAGCGACTTTTTAAGCTGACCATCGGCTTGTTTATAAAGTTTGGCACAAATGGCTTTGATATTTGTATTCATCTGCTGGGTGACCTCATCAGGCCGTTTGTCGTGCTGGTAAATGACCGCAACTAATCGAAAGAGGTAAACTAATTCATCATTGGTGAGTTCTAATTCTGCTAACGATGAGATTTCCTTGTTAGCCTGGCTCCACTGAGAAGCTCGTGTCAGGCTGTTCAGACGCATAAAACGATACTGGCGATTATGCGGAGCGCTTCGGCTCACTACTTCATCCCAATAGGGCACTGCCAGTATTGGGCGTCTCGTCTGATCGTACAGATTAGCTATGGAACCATTCAGCGATATTTGCATTCGCTTGGCATCAGCGTAACCTGATTCTTGTTTCAATACCTGCTCAATCAGTTTCAGTCCAGCCTGATACGAAGTCAGGGCAAAGTCAACAAAGCCCTGGCTACCCTGCATATTGCCTTTGTTCAAAAGCAGCGATGCCAGAGAGACCTGAAACTCCAGGGTCTCTGGAACGGTATTCACCAAGTGCTTTAACAGTGTTTCCGCCTCGTTAAGATGACGATGTGCCGGTACAAGCTTTGTCGATAACTGTTCGACCAAAGCCAGATTCACTAGGCTCTCTGCCAACTGCGACTGAATCTCTGGATTGTTCGCATTTCTGGTTCGTAAGGCTTGTCGAAGAAGTACCGCTTGTTCGAATTGCATTCCAGCTTCCCTCTGCTGCCCCAGTTGAAGCAATGCCACTCCCAGATTATGGTGTGACCATGCAAGATCATGCTGAAGTGCCAATTGCTCCGGATTGCCCTCAATCAGTTGCCTGGCAAGCTTTTGCGAATGCGAGTAACTCTCAGCAGCCTGTTTTGCCTTACCTTGAGACATTTGAGCGCTGCCAAGCTTGTTCCAGGCAGCCATGCGCATCCCCCCAAGTTCTGTTTGGTTCCATTCCAATTTCTCCAGCAGCGAAATTGCTCGTGTGAGTGATGCCTCGGCCTGGTCATTTCGTCCTAGGATCGATTGCAGTGTGCCTGCGGAGGTCAATGTTACAGCCGTATCAAACTGCACTTCAGGCTTGTCATCATCTGCATCAGCAAGAATGCTCTCGTAGAAAGCCAACGCCTCATCGAGCTGCTTGCTCTGCAGTTGCCGAGCGCCTTCCAGTTGGCTTGAAGGCATACCATTGATTCTGGAAAGCATCTGCTGGATGGTCTGTCTGGCTTTACGGTAGTTCGCGTCAGCTCGCGACTTTTCTGTTTCAACACGGGTGATCGCTTTCTGCAACTCAACATTGTGGACTATCAGGCCAGTAATAACTGCAGCAATCATGACGGTGAGCAGGCAAAGGAGCGCAGTAGGCCAGGGGTGCCGCCTCATCCATTTGACACTGCGTTCCAATGGCGTTGCGTGACGAGCCAGAATGGGCTGGTGCTGACGATACCGCTTGAGATCCTCTGCCAGGTCCAATGCGCTGCCATATCTCTTGTCAGGTTCCTGCTGCAGACATTTCAGACAGATGGCTTCGAGTTCCTTTGATATTCCGGGGGTCAATTGTCTGAGCGGCGTCGGATCATACTTCAGCACAGCTTCCAGCGAAATCCAGTTTGAATCCTTCGCATAGGGCGCTTTGCCAGTCAGGCATTCATAAAGGATAGCGCCTAAAGCAAATACATCCGTTGGCGCGGACATGCGTTCGACATCACCCCGGATTTGTTCAGGAGCCATGTACCCCGGCGTGCCCATCATCGCCCCTGCAGCCGACATGGTCTGCGCTTCTTGCCCCTGCAGCAGCTTGGCTAATCCAAAGTCTGCGATCTTCGGAACCAGAGTGCTCAGTACTTTCTGTTGAGCACCGAGCACTGAGTACTGAGCACTTAACAGGATATTTGCAGGCTTGAGATCACGGTGCAGAATGCCCAGGACATGTGCCTCATGAATGGCACGTGCTATCGTCTCAATCAAATCTGCTGCCACCGGTTCAGACAACGGCCCTCGTTCAAGCAATTGTGCCAGCGATTCGCCTTCCACCAGTTCCATCGCGAAGTACGGAACAGGCAACCCTTCCTCGGTGGCACTTTCCCCTACTTCGTAAATCTGAACAATGCCCGGATGTACAAGCTTGGCGACAATCTCCGCTTCACGCAGAAACCGCTTTTGTTCGCTGTAGTTCGCTAGTGAGCCGTTCTTGATCTTCTTGAGAGCTACCAGTCGGTTGAGTTTGCGGTCTCTCGCGCGGTAAACAACTCCCATGCCGCCCTGGCCCAGTTCGTCAAGAATTTCGTACCCCGATTGCTGTTTGACAGACTTGCTGTTCGATGCTACAGGCAATGATCGAAAGAGTTGTGTAAAGCGATCATCAGGCAAGTCTGCCACATAAGCCTGACATTTTTCGCAATGGCACAAATGCTCTTCAACCAGGGCATGAGCATCGCCATTGAGCAGTCCGTTGCCGAAGTCAGCCAAAGTCTGTGCAACAGGATGTTCTGAAGTCATGGTAGGCATGCTGAAATTGTTACCTCTTCGGAGGCATCTCGCCAATCACTTTTTTGCCATCACGATAGGGGCTTATCGTCCAGACATAGAAGCCAAATGTTTTGTCGTTCCGTTCCTTGATGGGATCAACCGAAAAACGATAGGGTTTGCCCCAGGGATCATTGACTCCATCAGGTGAAATATTGGATGCTTTATTCTTCATTTTTATGATGTCATCGAGCGTTTGAGGCACACAGTCTTCCAGTTTATTATTCGGGTCTTTCAAGTGTTCCTGAATGTATTGTTTTATCGCTGAAGAAAAATGCCCGACGTCCATCCGGGCAAAAAACTCATCGCGCCCCTCCAGCATGCGGATTATTTCCGTTGGTGACACGTGTCGATAGAGGTCGGGACGCTTTCTAAAAAGCAGTTTGAATGCACGAATAGTGTCGTCTTCTGCTTTCTCCAGAGCCATAATGCGCCCGCTCTGCGGGTTAGTCTCTTGCAGATTCTTGGCTTGTATATCCAGGGCAATCATTTTTTCGTGAATCTTGTCCAGCTGTTGCCTGGCATGCAGAGCTGAAGCTGTATCTCTTATCGAGTTTAGAGCCTCCGCAGTATCTTGAGTCAGCATTACCCTCTGTTTGATGTACTCTGCTGAAATGCGTGGTGGTACATCAGAATATATGGTGAGGCTGAATATCAAACATCAAAAAAGAGTTCCCAAGCTGCGCATCGGTCTAACTCCCATCGTTTCATTCCTTTAGCTTAAAGTGTTACCTGGCAATTTGGATAAGAGCGCGGAGTGATGCCTCCGCGACACGGATATCCTTGTCGTCCAGCAACTCTGTCAGGCTCGGAATAGCTTCAGCGGCTGGAGGACCGATCTTGCCAAGTTCGTGCGCTGCCAACTCACGCGTTTTAGGATTTGAGCTTTTAAGAGCGGATATTCTGTCTCTGACATCCTGCAAAGTCAAACGCGTTCCTAATTCTGACGGACGGTTGTCCTTCGGAAGCCCACCTTTGATGAGCCTTATTCGAGTGGTACGAGTGATCTCAACTTCGTCATAACCCAGTGCAAGCATGCGTACAGGCGGCGCCATTTGGATCCGTCGATTTCGAAGCTGGCCTGCCTCTGTGGCCTTAATATACTCCTCAGCCGCGGCGAGTTGGGATTTTTCAACCTCAGCCCGTGTTGACAGCTTGCCGTTTTCAAAGTCTCGCTGAGTATTTCGATAAGCCTGCAGGATAACTTCCAGGGCCTTCACCTTGCAACGAAGCAAGACTTGCTGATACACCTCGGCTGGTGGAACCAGCTGCCATACACCCTCGTGACGTTTAGCAACCTGCGTACGAAACCACCGCATGTCGATATCGTCTTTCTCGGTAATTCGAAGCACGGCTCGATCCTGACTGGACTCATCGACAAGCACCACGATTTCCAGGACCGCTTTAATGGACTTGTGCCGTACTCCGGCCGTTGCAATACGGATCACCACGCCAGCATGTTCGTTCACGGGCCTCTCGCCGAACTTGCCATGAAGCTGTTTCTCCAATGCAGCGCTTACTTTCGACAGCTCATCCTGCAGTTGGATAAGTTTCAGCAGTTCAGCCTTAAACGGCTCAGGGTATAATCTGGCAATAGTGGCGGAATCACCAGTGCCAGCCGCAGTTTCCAGGCGTTTGATCAGATTCGTGAGAGTATCAACCTTGGGCGGATCATCAGCACTCAGCGTTTGCACGAAGACCAAGGTGAGGCAAAGGGTCAGGACTTTCAACATCGCAATCTCCTTGTGATATGCAGCATTACTTCTTCGGCGGCATCGTGCCCAGCACCTTCTTGCCATCGCCAAACTGACTGATTGTCCAGACATATGGTGTAGACTTGCTGTCATCCTTTTCACCAGTGACGTTGACAATTTCAAACTGGTAGGGCTTGCCCCACGGATCGCTCACGGAACCTTCGTGGTATTTTTTCAGCGATTCAAGTGAGGCAGGCCAATGCCTGTTCGCCTGGTAGTAAATAGTGATCGCCAGTTTGATCCTCATTACGTCGCTTTGAGCAATAGCCTCCAAACTAGCTTCGCCGACCTTGATCAGCTCAGCATCTTCAAGAATTCGATATGTCGCTGGTCTTTCCGCATGTAGTTGCTTGAAAGCTGAAGCAAATGCTTCCTTGGCAGGTTCCATCTTTTCCTGGAACATCAGCATCAGTCCTTTTTGCTGGTCGCTCGAAAGCTTTAACGATTTCATGACCTTGCTAATGTCTGCAAATTTCTTGTCAAGTTCCATGAAGCGTGGCTTGATTTTGCTTGCCGAAGCAAAGTCTGTTGCCTGGTTCATCAGCTTGGCCCCTTCGAGATAAATGCCATTCAGGTCCTTGATGGCATCCTGAGCTTTGGTCAGCTCGTCCTGTTCGCCAGCAGGTTTTTGCTCGGACTGTTTCTTACTCTGTAGTTCAGTGATTTTGCCCCGACTTTCGGCGACCGTTAGGTTGGAGGCATCCTCCTTCGAAGCGTCCCCAAGTCGGCGCATCATTTCAGGGGTTAGCTCTGTCACGCGTTGGCTTCCACTGAACAATTTGGGATCGATCTTGATTTTCAATTCGCCTGAATCATCTCCTATTGTCCTGGTGAAAGCCGAGTAAGCTGCTTCATAGGCAACCTCACGGGTGCGATGTTTTCCAGCCAGGATATCGGCTGTGATGGTGTCGTAGGCTTTTGCAAGGGACTTCATGCTGTTTTGCCAGGCCGGGGTAGTGCCCAACTCAGCGAAGACGCTGGCGGTGCGTAGCCACAACCGCCAGGAATCGCCAAACCGGTGAGCCACGATTTTCCATTTTTCTTTAGTGCCCGTGGTCATCTTGGCTTCCACGTTCATGGTAACGACCTTGCCCAGGGATGTGTCATAATCGAGCACGGTGAGAGTGCTTACCTGCTTCATCTGACCGCGCAGAAAGCCAGCGTCGATACCGAAAGGAAAGAACTCGTTCTTCTGGCCAAATTGCCGGTCCATGGCAGCCAACATTTTTTGCTTAGATTGTCCGACAGCTTTGGCGAGCGTGAAGCCCTCGTCATACAGGGTGTTGAATGGCCCCGCAGTCAACTTGATGATGCAATCGAAATCGCCAGCCTTCAAGGCGTCTTCATACTGCTTGACAATATCCTGAATGGCCTTCTTGTCAGTGTCCGTCAATGCTTTACCTTCATCCTTTTGCTTATACTGCAAAGGCACTGATGACGCATCACGAGAGAACAACTCGATAGCTTTAGCCTGAGCTAAGCGTTTGAACTGATCTTCTTTCGATGAACTCTCCTGAATCTCATGCTTCACACCCTGTTGTGAAACAGACTGATAAGCTTTGAATGCAGCCTCCTTGACTGCTTCGCGCGAGGAATATTTACCATTCAATACGTCGCGGGCAACCTGTTGGTACAGTCCCGCGAGCTTGTCGAGTGTATTCTCGGCTGCCTTGGTCAGGATCACAGCCTCCTTGTTATCAGCCAACTGAATCCAGAGCTTCCATTGGTCATACTGTTTGCTCGCGATGATCTTCCAGGATTCAGATTTTCCTGTGGATAGCTCTGCCTCCACATAGAGTGTCACGCTCATCTTGCCTGCATTTTCAATGCTGCGAACCGTCAGAGCTTTGGTTCGCATCATCCGCTTTTGCAGTGTCTCATCATCGGAGCCGTAAGGAATGTTGTCGTCCTGGCGACCGAATTGACTGTCCATGGCAACAAGAATCAACCGTTTCGCATCGCCTACTTTGGCTAGAGCCAGCAGCGAGAAGCGGAGTTTAGTCTTTTCCGGTTCGGAGGTGAGTTTCAAGTACTGGTTAAGGTCGCCCGTCTTGAAGGCTGTTTCGTAGCCGCGAACCGCCTGTTCAAGGGCCTGCTTGTCAGCTTCAGTGAACGATGGCGACAGGACGGCTGGCTGATTGAAATCTGCATACAACACCTTGCGGCGTTCTGCTGATACGGCACCGGGCAAGGCAAGTTTCAAATCCTTCACGACTTCTTCAATTTTAAAGAAACCTTCCATCCGATAGCATTCCGTGAGTGCATCCGTTCTGGGCTCGATAATGCTTACGGTGGGATAAACAGTCAGCTTCAAATGAGATGCCATTCGTCGGGCATACTCGTCCTCATGTGCAAACCCCTTGGCAAAAATGGCTTTACCTTTGAACATCAGCAATTCCTTGCTGTTGAGCACTACCTGGAAATCATTGCTGAGGTTGCGTTGGTTTTCATAGCGGTCTTTGGGATTAGCGAGAAAGACCACAACCAGAGGCATCTCCTCTTCCACAGCTTTCACGAAGGCATCGAGAGTATTCAATTCCCATTGAATGTGATTGGGCTCAGCTTTGGCTTGAGGTTTGTCATCAGCGCGAATCGTGCCAGTGCAGGCAGAAATAATGATGAGGCTGAGATATCGAATGCAGGGTTTCATGGCTGATCTCCCGAGTTACTCCCTTCTCCCATGGTGAGAGAGGGGTTGGGGTGAGGGGGTATTTTTTCAGACGCTTTCAGTAGTGTTGTTTCTTTGGAAGTTGAACACCATCCAGAGGAAGCCGATGGTAAGGACTCCACCCGACTTGCAATGGGTGGTTGCTGAACCAAAAAAGTACGAATGGTATTTCATCGCTGAGGTCTTGATGTAGGGTGCACGCTCACCTAGTGCTTCCTCTTCCATGGTGGGGATGCCTGTGGTCGTCGCCAGCTTTCCGCTATGCCGATCCTGTGAAGGGTTAGAAATCGCGAATATCAATAACACGAATGCTATCCCCAGAATGAACTGGCTGAAGTGTTTTTTCATGTCAAGTCTCCACCCAGTGTTCGTGACAGGAACTTCATTACACTGGCGCCTTCTCGGAGCGAGCGAGCAACGATCTCTGCTTTTTCATTTCCAAACTCCAGTTGCCAGGCTGTGGTAACCGGAACGTGATTGATCCTCTTCGTCAGTTTGGTGACTAGCGTAATACTGATCCACGAATGGTAGCTTCCATTCCGGAGGGTGATGCCTTGCATGTCCAGTCGCCTGGGAAAGCGGCGTGAAGCAAGCCAGAAGAACAAGCCGAAAGTCCCGAAAGTAATGATGCCGAAACCGAACATCATCACCAGGTAATTCAAGCTCAGGTGAACATCAAAACCGTTCTGCAGTTCCGATTCCGAAACAGCTCGATAAGCCAGCTTCCGTGAAGACCTCCACACAACGCCTGCCACAACTAAACCAATGGCGAGAATGATCACTGCAACCACATCCATGTGAGCGCTGAAGAAGGAATGCAAGGCAAGCCATGTCAGCACAAACACCGTGAGGATTCCACTGACCAGACCTAAGACAATGCGTCCAAACATGATGGCTTGTGTCCTCGCGTTTGAGATCAGTTATTGACCTTGCTGGTTGAAGGATTAATCTTCAGCAGTGCACCACTGGCTGCTTGACGAACTTCTTTATCTTCATCCTGCAAGAGCTTCTGCAAAGCAACCGTGCTGCTTTCAGCATCAGTTCCCATAAGCCCCAGCAAAGTTGCAGATCCCCAGCGAATGCTCTTCTTGGAGTTGCTCAAGCCTTGAACCACTTTGCTTAATACCGGCTTGCCGTTTTTGTGAAGTTCCAGAAGTGTATCCACCTCTCTGCCGGTGGCATTCATGCAATTGACTATGGCCTGAACAGCCTCTTCTGTTCCGATGTGTTTCAGAGCCCAAAGGCAGTTCTCGCTGGCGTGTAATTTGCCTTCCAAGGTTTTCTTCATGAGTGCGTCGATGGCAGGTGAAGCATCCGGGCCAAGCCGGGCAAGCAGCCGAGTCGCGCGCATGCAGATGATTTTGTCATCACTGCCAACAGCAGTGATCGCATGAGGCAGAACTGCCTTCCCGGCCCTATGCAGTTCGATTAATGCATCAACCCGCCAATCGGTTGCGACAGATGCATCAGAATCTTCAAGAGCTTTGAATATTGCTGGCACTGCTTCATCCACCTGCCAGTATGCAAGCAACATGCAAGGTGCTCTTCAATCAGGCCCACGCCAGGCAACCGCTTCCAACAACGATGGAACAGCGACTTTCGCCTTCGGCCCAATGGCCCCTAATATGTTGATTGCCAATTGTTGATGCCGTTCTGTTAATCGCCACTTTCCGAGCAAAGGCAGAAGCTGTGGAACGGCTTTCTCAGCAAGTGGCCCCATCTTAAAAAGGATCTCGCCTGACCTTCTGCGGAAATCTTCGTTTTTGGAATCGATATTCAGTTCTGCAAATGTTTCTGCCAGCACTGGAACGGCTTCGCTTGCAGACGCGCCCATTTCCACCAGAGCCTTCGATGCTTCTATGCGAAACGCATCATAATAATCACCTTTTTTGGTCACGATCTCCACAAGCATGGGCACGGCATCAGAACCACCCTGGCATAACTGTCTGAAATCCTCCCAATCCCACTTACCTTCTACATCGTTCCAGTTACTCATCGGCTTGCCAGCAATGAACTGTTCACCACGCAGCCAACCCACCAATGGATATCGCACGCCCGGTAGCAGCAGCAATGCTCCAGCGAACAGTGTCAGCAATGCAATGGAGATTACAAGAGTTCGTTTGGACACGTTACACCACCATGAATAACAGGGTCTTACAAGCTGGAAGCAGATTGCGATTGAGTGCTGGAGCGGAACCACGATATGAAGATGACAACCAGGCTGATGAAGCCAAACAACAGCGAAATGGTTTTGGCGAACCAGAGAATCATGACGACTTTCTGCCCATGGTATTGCACACTTTCGTTATCTACTCTGCCTGTTTTGGCATCGCCAAAGACGTGCACGCTGTAATCATCAGGCAGATAGGTCACCGGAAAGGTGCTGCTTTTCTTCGAAAAATAGTCGGTGTTGGGCGGCGTGCGACCTGATTCAAAATACTTGGTATCTCCATCCACTTTGAAGCAATACTTGAACGTCGTGTAACCGCCTCGACCACCAACTCGCACAGCTAGCGTCTGTCCCGTCAATTCAGCGGTTGTCACGATGCCTTCTTCATGAAGCTGCTCCAGGGCACTGTCTCGCGTAAAGCGTAGTGCAAGGTATTCCACCACAAAAATCGCACCGATGACCAGTGCCAGGGTGAAGATCGATTTGAAGAGCCAAACGGTATCGTTCTCAACTTTCGTTGGAAGTTCTTCAGTAGGTGCAGAAGAAAAGTGCTGCTGAGAAAGGCTCATGAGATGGACTCCAGAAGCTAACGATTGACTTCTGGAATGAAAATGCGCGAGAAACTGAATCCTTTCAATAATTCTCCCAAAAGTGCTTACAATCAGGCAGGCCGACGTAACTATTTGATGGATAAGAAGATCTGGTTCGGCAACACCAGTAGTGGATTTGAACCGTAAAACTGTATGAATCACTTTTTGAGTGATTTCAATAGCCCCTGGATATTCATGGCAGGATCGCTGGTGATTCGCAGGTTCGGACAGGCCTTTCTCAGTTCATCGACACCCTGCGGAGTGACTGCTGTGCCATTCAGAGAGAGATTTTCCAGTTCTTTGAACTGAGGGATTATCTTTAAGGCTTTGTCGGATATCTTGGGGCATCTAAACAGTAGCAACGACTGGAGATGCTCTATCTCCTTGAGTGATTCAATACCAGCAGCAGTCACCTGAGTTTCACTCAGATCGAGGCTGGTCAACTTCTTGCATGCTGCAAGTTCGCTGAGGCCTTCGTCATGAACAGCTGAACGACGAAGGTCAAGGTATACCAGATTGTTTAAGGCAGCGACATCCTTCAACCCAGCACTGTTTACCTGAGTGCAAGCGAGTCGCAGTGTAGTGAGCTTCGTGAATCCCTTCAACTGCTTAAGCCCCCAATTGGTGACCCTGGTTCCATCGAGAGAAAGAGATTCCAGTTGTTTCATTTTTTGCAGATGCTTGAGCCCTTCGTCGGTAACTCGCGTGCCGTAAGTTTCTAATGGGTGGGCGCCAAGCATGAGCGAGCGCATCTTTTGAAGGTTGGCGATTTCCTTGATCCCCTCATCGCTTATGTCCGTAATACATAGGTTTAATTCTTCGAGATTCACCAGTTTACCAATACTCTTCATCGCTGCATCGGTAATGGGCGCCCGATCGAGATTAAGAAAAGCCAGCTGTTGCAATCCAGCTAATTCATTTATGACTTCATCGGTCATCTCACTTTTCTTAGGCCAGCGAGAAGACACTTCCAATGATCGAAGTTGAGGGAAAACCTTCATTTGCTTGAGTAACGAGGCTGGCGCTTTTGAAAGGATGATGTTGATACCGATAATCGGCTTACCCTGAGCATTTTCATCCCGTTCTATGCTGGCCCCATGTTTCACCAGTTCTTCGAGCACCTTGTCGTGTGATTCATCTGCATGCAAAGCAACAGGAAAAAAAAGCAGTACCAGGGCGACAAGTGACAAACTGCGCACAACAGCATGCATGTAGATCATCCTTGCTCGAATGAACGAATACCGTTTTGAAAATGCGCGAGAACGAAGAACCTTTCAACTGACTGCATAATTAATCAAGCAGCCCCTGGCTTAATTCGCGTAACCTTTTGAGCACACGAGACTTGGCAATCAATACCGCATTAACGCTTAGTTCCATGGCCTGAGCAGTTTCACGGGCTGAAACGCCTTCAACTACCTGTCGTCGAAACGCCTGCCAGGTGGCCGGAGAAAACTCTGTTTCCATTTGAATCAGCAGTTGCTCAGCTACATGAGCATCATGCTCTCGATCCCACTGCAGGCTTAAGGGGCTTTGCGAATCAGCCAATTGTTCAAGTGCACCCAGGAAGGCCCCCTCATCCGTTTCCGAAACAGGTCGTTTTTGTCGCCACATCAACCGCAACCGGTTCACCGTCGTCGTTCTCAGCCAGGCACGAAATGCACCAGTGCGCTGTGAATGTTCAAATTGATTCAATTTGTTGAAAACCGTCAGCAACACGTCTTGAACAATGTCATCCATGTCCGATTCTGAACGGGAATGCGTTTTCAACCACTTGCGAATGAGCGGCTGATAGATGGCTGCAAACCGGTTCCACGCCTGGTCATCAGGCGATTGACAGAGCCTTTCCAGCAAACTCAACGATGTTATCTTGGATGTCATGCAGCCTTATCTTGATGGGATTCAAGTGACTTATTGAGAAATCGATTTTTCTTTTGCAGTGATGCCATAGCTATTATATTTCTTTCAATCATAATAAACGATCGCGTATGCTTGAAATCAGTGCGTGCTCAAATCCCTGACACCCTTCCTATATTAAAAATACAGGAACTCTTGGGAAGGAACATGAATGCCTCGGCGAGAGGAATGAGCACGACATTTCATCTGGATGCGTGTAATCCTCGTGCAGATGAATTTCCGACTTAAAATCTTGAATTGACACCGGGTTAATTGATTAATTTGTGACGCCTTCCCGTGAAGATTATCATGAATGCCCGTTTGAATGATCCAGATGAATCGCAGAAATGATGCGGATGGGCTACACCTTCTTACCAAACCAAAACGGCAAATCTAAGAATAAATCCATGAATTTTTGTCTGGTAACTCTATGTACCAGCAAACATACTGCTTCATATTCTTAAGCGTAAAGTTGATGTCGTTTGTCGGAAAAAAATGGAAATATTTTCGCTGCATTAGTTCTCCGGGAACCCCAACACCACAGCAGCGAAACAGCAGTAAAATGCGACACCCTAAAACCGCGTAAAACCCCTAGATTTCTCGAGGTTTTTGAAAACGCGTGATACGTTTTGAGACGGTTTTCACCCTTTTTCCGACCAGCCCTCTACTAACTGTTTTTTACTAACACCATTATCAGCCACTCTCTGCGATTGCACCACTCCATAACCATGCCATTTTTAGTCGCAATAAGCGCTGGTTAACATCCAATTTCAACGTTTATCAATACTAATGGACTCGGAAGGTTCTGCAAATCTATCAGGTGTCGTTGTTATTGCTGATGTCACTTGAGCCGGGATGGATTCGTGAACATTCCCCATGCGATGCGCTTCCGCATAAAGCTGGCGAAGGATAGCTGCATAGGTTGCCGCATCGTGACTGCGGCCATCCCGATCCTTCAGCTCAGTTCGCAACGAGTCCAGCGACTGCCTGGGTGCTACTTCTTCCAGCATCTGCCGCAGGTCTGATTCGGAATGACGGTGGAACCACCCTGTGAGGAACTCCCATTCTGACAGCGTGACAGCCGGGATGCCATCACTGACACGACAATACATGCCGATAAGCCAGGCGAGAGCCTGCTGTACTTCCCGATGCTTGCCATGAATCCGCCAGAACCGTCGTCGCCGAATTTCCGTTTCGTGGGGCATGAAAGTAGAAGGTGGCAGCCAGGTGCCTGATTCCCTGGCACGCTCCATGGCCTGTTCATATTCATGCAATGCCTGGGGGAAGTCCGGTTCATTACGGAAGTATCCCTTCTGGTGATAGAGGCGGAAGTGGGATAACCATTC
The DNA here is from genome assembly GCA_016795155.1 of Planctomycetia bacterium. Classification (NCBI taxonomy): domain Bacteria; kingdom Pseudomonadati; phylum Planctomycetota; class Planctomycetia; species Planctomycetia bacterium. Next base: position 16,261 of record JAEUIE010000011.1, read on the forward strand.
TTCGTCCGCAATCTGCTCGTCGTCGGGGACCTCTGGTTCGGGAGGGGCCAGTAATCGTTCCAGCCGTGCCAGGCGTGATGCGATACTGGCGGACCGGCTCACTCTGCGGAAGGTTTTGGACATATGGCTTTAAGTCAGGACGTGGTTACCATCTTCAAACCGTTCTTCGATAGACCGCAATCGGGCATCGAAGTCTTCATGGTCGCGAAGTTTACAGCTCAGTTCGATAATGGCCCGTGCAGCACCTAACCGGGCGGAAGACGAATGGGCCGTACCCAGCAACTGGATGAGTGTTCTTGCTGCTTCACTGGTGGCAGCATTCAATACCGAGAGGGTGCGGAAGATGATTTCACGGCGTACGTCCTGCAGGGTTTTCTGGAAGTCGGGGGCTGCAACACGGCGGAAGGCAGTAGCACGACTGATACCAGCACGTCGGGCAGCAGTTTCCACGTTGGCACCGCACGCCATGGCCTGCAGGAAGAGTTCATCTGATTTCCGTCGGCGCTTGGCCATCAGTTCCCTCCTGGTCGCACTGCCTTCTTACCCGTGAACTGCTCCCAGCGCTGCACAATAATATCGCAGTAAAGTGGGTCCAGTTCCATCAGGTAGGCTTTGCGTCCCAGTTGCTGACAGGCAATGAGCGTGGAACCACTGCCACCGAAGAGGTCGAGAACGTTCTCCCCTGCTCTGCTCGAATACTCAATAGCACGGGCTGCCAGTTCCACGGGCTTCTCCGTCAGATGTACCATGCTCTGGGGATTGACCTTCTTGATGGCCCACAAGTCGGTGGCATTATTGGGTCCGAAGAACTGGTGAGCTTTCCCCTCTTTCCAGCAGTAGAAACACCACTCATGCGCTCCCATGTAGTCTTTGCGGGTCAGCACCGGATGCTGTTTGTCCCAGATGATGGCCTGGCTGAAGTAGATACCATGGCGTTTGAGTGGTGCTGGATAGTTGGCCACGTTCGCATAACCGCCCCAGATATAGAGACTTCTCCCCGGATCCAGCACACGGGCCATATTACCAAACCAGGCGTCAAGCAGGCGGTCGAACTCCTGCTCGGACACAAAGTCGTTCGCCAGCGGTCTGTCCTTGGCCCTTAGCTTCTTATGGGTGGCTTGAGCTTTCTCGGGGTGTCGTGCCACGTCCAGTTTCTGATGATTCATTGTCTCAAACGAAGACAGCCCCGCCGCAATCGCATTATTGCTTCTCGGTTCGACTTTGACGTTGTACGGCGGGTCGGTGTTTACCAGTTGAATCGTTGCGCCACCAAGCAGCTTGTCCACATCAGTGGCGGAAGCCGAATCGCCACACAAAAGCACATGGTCACCCAGGATAATGCGGTCACCAGGTTGGGTGATAGCGGCATCGGGTGGTTCGGGGATGGCATCAGCATCGGTTACTCCCTCCATGGGTGTGTTGAGCAATTCGTTAAGTTGTTCCTGGTCAAAGCCAATCAGGTCGAGGTCATAGTCCTGCTTCTGCAGTTCCAAGAGTTCTTCTGTCAGCTTGTCATCGTCCCAACTGCTTAACGTGGCAGTCTGGTTGTCCGCAATGCGGTAGGCCTGAATCTGGGACTGGGATAACCCTGTCGCGACATGTACCGGCACTTCCGTCATGCCCAGCTTCTGGGCAGCCTTGTAGCGGGTATGGCCCACCACGATGACACCAGCTTCATCCACGACGATAGGTTGTCGCCAGCCATATTCCCGGAGGGATTCGGCTACCGCATCGATGCCGTTATCGTTATGGCGGGGGTTGTTTTCGTAGGGACGAATACTGTCGAGCGGACGGAGTTCTACTTTCATCGGGATACCGGCACCAGGTGAAAGCACCTATTGTGCGGGGTACCGCATTACGCTCAAAACCACCCAAAACTGCATGATGATATAGGGTTTATCCTCAATTTCCACACTCATAACCCGTCCACGATTTACGTCCATTTTATTTTCGTTTTGACCACTTTCCAATTCATCGAAGTCACTTATCTTCCAAATTAATGGAGCACATTTTCGCCATCAAAGTACGGAGACTTACCCATTCTCGAAGTTCATCGTCGTCTCAAGTTCGTTCATCTCAGGGCCGTATTACCCATCTCCTTCATTCAGAAAAAACACACCCTCGCGGTACGCTTTATCATCGTAGTGCAGTCCCAATGTTCTACACGAGGACTGACACGATGATTTCTGGCTGTGCAACTACAGGAGACAGCAGATGGCAGTGACGAAGAAGCAGTTATCCCCTCCCAGGCTGCGATTATTGGAGCTGATGCAGAAAATGAACTTCTGCAAAATCAGACAACTCCACGTCCACAACGGTGAACCTGTATTTGAACCAGCACCCGAAGTAGTTCAATACCTCAAAATCGGTGGCAACAACGACCCACGAGTCGAAATCCATTTACGAGACTATGCACTGAAACAGTCTCATCTCGAACTGTTTCAGCATTTCAGCGACTTGCAGAGCGGCATCATCGACGAACTCGAAGTTCGTTATGGCCTGCCTCAGGTCCTTCGTATTCAACGTGCCGTTGCCTAGCTGACGGCTGAGTATTTCCTGATGTGGTGCATGATCGATACCGTCATGGCACCAGGGTGGAGACAAGAACGTGGTCAGTAAAACCCTTTTCAGTTCGGCTTCCGACCGCTGGGCAACGCCCCAGGCGGTCTATGCTGCGCTGAATAAGGAGTTTCGCTTTAACTTTGACCCGTGCCCGCTCGATGGGAATGGCGATGGCCTCTCCCCCTTGTTCTGTCCCTGGCGGGGCAAACGGGTGTTCTGCAATCCACCGTACGGACCTGGTATCGGAGATTGGCTCGAGCGGGGCATGGAAGCCAAGGTAGCGGTCTACCTGCTTCCGGCACGCACGGATACCAAGTGGTTCCATCAACAGGTATTACCACACGCCACGGATATTCGGTTTATCAAGGGCCGACTCAAGTTTGGCGATGCTCGAAATTCTGCTCCGTTCCCCTCGATGATTGTGGTTTTGGGAAAACCCTGAGGTCAGGGGCAGCGTTCCGGTTCACTTGTTTAACCCAAATGCGGTGCATGACGGGGTCCGTCCACGGTCCGCGGTGCGCGCAGAGGATGCTCATGACCAAACGAGTCAACAAGCTATTTCGATATGGGGCAGCAATTCATCCAGGCTTGGAGAAGCTCGGGCTTACCCCTAATCAATATCGCATTTATTGTTATTTGATTTTCAGAACGGGAAATAATGAACAGTGCTGGCCCAGCATCTCCACCATCGCGGCGGACTGTCGAATGGGCAAAACTACGGTAAAAAAGGGACTCGCTGAACTCAGAACTTTAGAACTGGTAAAACCATTACCCTGCTGTGAAAAATCTGGGCGACGAACTTCCAATCGCTACGTGCTTCTGGGTATTTCTGGCAAACACCAGGGGTCGCCAAACGACTGGGGGACTGGTCGCCACGCGACTGGTCACCGGTCGCCAGACGACCACAAATATATATCAGATGAATGTATTACAAAAGAAATAATACATCATCATTCCAATCCATCAAAAACCAGACAATGTACAGCTCTTCTAACCAGTGAATCCCTTCCAGAATCGCTGTATCCCTTTGAGGGAGCCTATACCGCTTCTACCCTGAATGAAGCCTGGAAGCTCACCAAGTCTTATTACCCGTTACATACGTTTGCCAAGACGCGCAAGGCAATGAGACAATGTGTCAGTGCCTTTGCTGCGCAAATCCAGTCCAACAGCCGGTTTGGCAATCACTTGCAAGCGTATCTGAAGCGCTTCAGTTCATTACCCCCGGAATCGTTGCAAGAACAGATTCGACAAGGCCAACTACTTTCCCTCCAAACGACTCCGTGGGAATTGGTAAAGCATATCAATCGAAATTACAAATCTGCCTCTCGACCCATCCCTAATGCCAGTAACAGCAGTGTCCTTGCTGGTCGCGCCCAACGACGCCATGCAGCTCAGACGAAACCGCAAGCTCAATCTGAAACATTGACCCCAGAAACACTCAAGGAGAACCTACATGTCTGAGAAGTCAGTTACACTGAGAACGGAACGTATGCCGCATGACCTGGAAGCAGAAAAAGAGCTCATCCGCAGCATTCTGGTCAATAACCAGGTCCTGGATGACGTTCGGAGACTCATTTCACCCAATGATTTCTATGACTATCGCCACCAGTTAATCATGCGGGCTATTCTCAATCTGGCGGATCGCCAGGCGAGTACCGGGATAGATTTGATTACCCTGACCCATGAATTAGAAAGGGAAGGTCAGCAAAAGGAACTAGGCGGTTGGCAGTACCTCCATGAGCTTGCAGATTTGGCTTTGCACAGTGTACATGCGACTCATTACGCTCGGATTGTCAGCGAGAAATCAATTCAACGCATGCTGCTGCAGGCTGCTCAATCAATTCACCGCGAAGCATCATATCCTTCCGACCCTGAACAGCTATTGGAACACAGTGAACAACTCATCCTGCGTATTCGTGATGCGTCAAACGCCTCCGAAATCAAACCTCTTCAAGTCGGTTTACATAAGCTGTTGGACCGTGCCGATGAACAGTGCTCTGGAAAAATTGAACGATGGTATACCGGGTTCCAGGAACTCGACAGTCTGGTGAAACTGTCTGCGGGAAAACTCATTATTATTGCAGCACGCCCTTCGGTCGGAAAAAGTTTGCTCGCCACGCAGCTTGCCAAGCAAATCTCCGACCATGCTTCGGGCCGTCGTGCCGTTTATCTTTCCAGCCTGGAAATGGAAGATGAGGAAATTGCAGCTCGATTCGTAGCTTCATTCGGCAATGTCCCCATGGATGTTGCAAGTGTGGAACGTGTTCTCAATCGTCCCGAATCAGAACAATTAAGCGACGCTGTTCATCTGCTTGCTGACATACCCATCTTTATCAATGATTCCGGCACGCAGTCCTTAACGACGATTGCCGCTGATGCACGAAGGTTGAATCGCAAGCATGGACTTGGTCTGGTGGTCGTCGATTATCTGCAGTTAGTTACGTGCGAGACGAATCGGAACAAGAACCGTGCCGAAGCCATGGGAGAAATCTCCAGCGGCTTAAAGCGATTGGCCAAGGAGTTACAATGCCCGGTGATTGCGTTATGCCAGCTCAATCGCGAAGCAGATGATGTCAGCGAGCCACAATTACGCCATATCCGTGAAAGCGGAAATATCGAACAGGACGCTGACACGGTCTGGCTTCTCTGGCGTGAAGCCAAGGAAGTCATCGACCCTAATGCTGACCAGGAAGTGTTCCTGAAGATAGCAAAGAATCGCCAAGGTCCCATTGGAACCATCAAACTTCTCCATCGCAAGGAATACATGCGATTCGAGGAATTACTGTCTTATGACCAGCCATCCGTCATGAATGCTGAATAACGAGGAAATTACATGTGGACGCGAGAACTTAAAGGATATGGCTGGTGGTACGCTTCTGACTATCCGCCACCCATGACCTGACCGCATCGAAACGGAATCCCATGTCACCATTCACACTTTTCATGTTTCCCCGGAGGTAACTTCAATGGACGTACCACATCAGTTCACCGCAAACGACAGCCAGTCAGCATCCGTGTGGCCGAAAAAGCCCAAGATGACCATTCTCGGCAAAAGCCTACGAGGAATGGACGAAGCGTTGCGACGCGACAGGCTCCTCTATCTCCTTGGAGTCATCGAAGGCATCGCCTTTGAAACGGTCTATTTCATTGATGAACTCATCGACCATGGTAATTATCTGAAAGTAGTCTTGGAAACCACGCCTTCCCTTGAGCATATGGCCTGTGTCCTGGATGCCTGGAAGCAGTATTCCGTCAGCGGCGACGGAGCTGTTGAACATACCGTTCGGACCAAATCATCCTGCTTTACAGCAGTCTATGCACATTCTCTAACTGACCTGCAGTTGCACCGCACTGCATTCCCTAGCAGAACGATTGCACTGAACATCGAGCCAGAAGATGAACCATCTCACCATTCCGAAATGGATGAAGATGAGTCCCTGGTTGAAGAGCAGGACAGTGAACAATTACCCTTCTGACAACAGGTTGACGAGCGATGGCGTTCATCGCTCACACCTACTTCCTGGAGAGTATGAAATGAAGATTCCGCTGGTTATTCGGAACAATGAGTCGCATGAAACGTCATGTATTGACAACGAACCGTTAGCTCGCCAAATGCTGGCTCAGCTGCAGAAAATCTCTCCGGAGAGCCTTGCTGGTATCCGGCTGGTTGAGATTACCTCTCAAGCGATAGTGCTGCATTGGGCCAAAGTACCTGAACCATGGCACTTTGAATCTCTGAGCGATTGGTGGAGTGCATCAGCCTCGGAGTCGAAGGTACAGATGCACTGGTATTCCGAATCCGTAGCTCCAACTTACAACCGGAAAGAGATACCTACTTTGCGCCGTGTCTATTCCTGATGTACTTCTGCATTCAGTGTCGGCTTCATGCCAACATTGGTCATGGCCATCAGAAGCCACCTGCATCAACTTCTTTGAACGGAATCTCATGGTATTTGACTACACACAAGTGAACCGGCAAGAATTAGCATCTCTCCTCGCCCTGGTCACCTACCGCATTCTGACCCGGCAGAAGTTACCGCATTCCAGCCAACATTCCCTTGATGTCCTTCCAAAAGAAGTGCTCAGTGTCTCCAAGACGGTTAACGCCCACGGAGAACAAGGAGACGCATGATGGACTTGAAGCAGAAACTGACCTCACTGCCACACCTGCGGGTGACTGACCTGCGACAGATGTACGCCGAGGTCTTTGGCGAACCAACGAATGCGAACAACCGCGACTGGCTGACCAAACGGCTTGCCTGGCGATTGCAGGCGCAGGCCATGGGTGGTCTTTCGGAACGGGCGATGGCACGAGCTAAAGAACTGGCTCGCGAAGAAGACCTGCGAGTGACACCACCACCGGTAGCCACGATACCCATTTCCCAGCCACGGGATACCCGACTGCCAACGCCCGGTGCCGTTATTACCCGCACCTACAAAGGCGTCCAACACCATGTCGAAGTGCTGGCCGACGGCTTTATCTGGAACGGGAATACTTACACGACACTGACTGCTGTGGCTAAGGCCATCACGGGCCAGCACCTCAACGGCTTCGCCTTCTTCGGCATCAAGCGGGGAGGGAAGCAATGAACAAGCCTCCCAAACGAATCCGCTGTGCCATCTACACCCGCAAATCGACTGAAGAAGGACTGGAGCAGGAGTTCAACAGCCTCGATGCCCAGCGGGAATCAGCCGAAGCGTTCATCAAGAGCCAGGCTCACGAAGGCTGGGTGTGCCTGCCAGCCAAGTACGACGATGGAGGCTTCACGGGTGGCAACATGGAACGCCCTGCCCTAAGGCAATTACTCGCAGATATTGAATCGGGTCAGGTTGACTGTGTTATCGTTTACAAGGTAGACCGGTTATCCCGCAGCCTTCTCGACTTTGCCCGCATGATGGAGATATTTGACCGCAAAGGCATCTCGTTTGTAAGCGTGACACAGCAGTTCAATACCACGCATTCCATGGGACGATTGACGCTCAACATCCTGTTGTCCTTCGCCCAGTTTGAACGGGAAATCATCTCTGAGCGAACGAGGGACAAGATTGCAGCCACCCGGCGTAAAGGCAAATGGTCAGGTGGACGGCCGATTCTGGGCTACGATGCCGATCCGGTCACCAACAAGCTCATCATCAACCACGAAGAAGCACCACGCGTGCGTGCCATCTTCCGGCTTTATGCCGAGCATGGTTCTCTATTACCCGTTGCCCAAGAACTGAACCAGCGTGGCTGGCGGAACAAACTTTACAACACTCGGAAGGGCATCTCCAAGGGTGGCATGGAGTTCACTCGCACCAGCTTGTGGAACCTGCTCACCAACCCGCTGTACTTCGGTCAGGTACGTCACAAAGACAACGTCTATGCCGGTGAACACGAAGCCATCATTGATGAAGTACTCTGGCAGCGGGTGCAGACTCAACTGGAACGTAATGGCATTCATGGTGGCCGGGAAATCAAGAACCGGCATGGCTCGATTCTGAAAGGCTTGCTGCGATGCGTTCCCTGCGGGTGTGCCATGACACCTTCTTACTGCTGCAAGAACGGCAAGGTGCAGTATCGCTACTACACCTGCACCAAAGCTCAGAAACAAGGCTGGGAGAAATGTTCTTCCAAGAGTGTTCCCGCAGGTCAGATGGAACAGTTTGTCGTTGAACGTATTCGGGGTATTGGTAGCGACCCAGCTTTACAAGCTGAAGTACTCACCATCATCCACCAACACCATGAGGAACACCGGCAAACCATGCAGTCCGAACAAGCACTTCTCATGCGTGAGCTGAAACGCTGGCAGCAGGAAGCACGCAACCTCATCGGACAGGTTAAAGCAGGTGAAGTCAACACTCTAGTAACCAGCCGATTGGCCGAAGTACAGGAACGGATCGCCCACGAAACGCCACGGTTGGCCCAGATTCGCGAGGAACTCGAACGCTTGGCCGATTGGACCATCACCGCAGAATCCGTGGCCACAGTGCTAGGCCGATTCGATGAACTCTGGAAAGCCATGAACATAGTCGAGAAGCAGAAGCTGCTGCAACTGCTCATCGACCGCATTGATTACGATGGCAAGGTGGGCCAGGTGACCATTCATTTCCATCCGACTGGCCTGGAATCGCTGCTCACTGAAACCATCACGGAGAACGCTGCATGATTGCCAAGACATGGAATGTATCGTTTGAAACGCATCGCAAGGGTCAGCGGGTGATGACTACCCGCAAGCAGTCCCCTGCTCTGCACGAAGGTCGCATACCACGTATCTCCCGGCTCATGGCGCTGGCTCATCATCTGGAACGCCTGGTGGTAACAGGCGTGGTCAAGGACTACGCAGAGCTGGCACGATTGGGCCATGTCAGCCGGGCACGTATCAGTCAGATCATGAACCTGTTACTGCTGGCACCGGAAATTCAGGAGGAGATCCTGTTCCTGCCGAAGACGATGTCGGGCCATGACCCCATCAAACTGAAGCATCTACAGCCGATCTGTCTGGAGATGGATTGGGGGAGGCAGAAGGAGAAGTGGGTGCTAATGTCATCTCCAATTAAAAGCATTCGATAGTCGTATCTTCCAGGTCAAGGACTAGGTCAGCGATGGTCACTTTAAACCATGCCTGAAACATCTCCCAAGTTCTCACTTTCGGCCACTTGCTTTTTTCCGTCCACCATGATTCTAATTCCTCTACAAAGATTCGCTTGTAGTGTTTTTTGATAAGTTCTACTCCTACCGTTTGGCCATCTTCATTTTCTGCCAAGTAAACAGTCGGGGTGTGTTCACTTTCCTCAATACTCGTATCCTCCTCCACCGATCTTGCCCAGACAAAGTAGGGTTCTTTGGCTTCTACCATAAACGCAACTCGATTTAAGCAATTCATCATGAGTATATTCTCCGTAGACAATGAAAGAATACAGATTCCTCAATCACTCCTCCTCCCTTTTCCCCGTCATGCTCTAACTGTCATCCTGTGTAGCCAGCATCATGGTGATGCCAGCACGCACCAAGAGACAGAGAGATGGCAAACAAGAAACTGAAGGTTGGTGGATCGAGTGACCTGCGGTTACCAATCAAGAAGGTCAAAAGCGATAAAAAGCCCAAGTGGCAGGCCAAGACTGGTGGTATTAGGTAATTAGTAACGTAGATTGATTATTTTAATGATCTATCACTAACATCATGTTAGAGTGCGGTTGTCTAATCAACTGTATAACTCGTACTTGCCATGAAAAAATCGATGTTACTTATTCTCATACTGATTATTTCCTCGACTACAATCGTGACTGGCGATGAAGTGATCATGCCGTCAATTCAATTCAAAGGCTCGCCACTATTTGTACCATATGATTTTCCGGTGGCTGCTTCGTTAGACGGCAAGTACATTGCAACAGCTTCCAAAACGCCTGGGTGTGCTGTCTTGATCGATACTAAATCCGGCGCAGAAGTCATGGAATTAAAAGGTGGGAAGTCGCCAATTACTTCGATTCGATTTACGCCTGATGATCATACTCTTCTTGGCGGTGACGACCGACGGGTATACATGTGGAGGCTGAAATCCAGGAGCCTAGTGGCCACATGCCCAGCCAATGATGAATCTCCGGGTTCAACAAAGCTGATGCAATTTGCCATTGCAGGTAACGGCAACAGATTTGTCACAGCCATCTCTCGTCATGTGCAAGGCGAGGGTTCAAAAGGTGTGACATATCAAAGTTGGAATCTAGATAGCGGAGCAGAGGAATGGTCTCGGCATTTACCAGAACCGCCATACCAACTTCGATATCTGATGAATGTATCGTACGATGGCACAGTATTAGCGCATTGGCCAGGTATTACCTCAAGTCAGAATGGATCAACAACGATTCACTTCTGGAAGATCGTTCCACGAGTGGGTGGCATCCAAAAAGAACTGGAGCAAGATAGGTCACTGAACATCAAGGAAATATCCCCAGTTCAGTGTGTAGCATTCACCCCAAGTGGCAAAGAATTGATAGTCACTGGATCTCGTAATCTGCGTGCTACGGGGCCCAATAAGTTAGCTCAGTCTTCCCCAGACAAGGATCCTCTTTTATTGGTATATCGTTCGGACAGTCTTCAAGAGAGTGCCAGATGGAATACCCGAATGTCCATGCCGATGTCCCAATTGGTTTTCAATCGTGATGGAAGTCTAGTGGCTGGGTTTGATTCCAATTGGTATGAACTGGGAATATGGGAAACGAGCAGCGGGAAGTCTCTAGGGATTGCAAAGCGAGATCCTTATAAAACAATTTCTTGGCCAAAAATATGGGAACTTCGATTCAACCAAAAGAACCAGCTTCAATGCTCTTATTCGAACATCCAAGCTGGCAAATGCATTTTTCAACCCCGACAGGACGGCGGATTACTTGAGTTTCCCGCCCCTGGCCCGCCAGCGATTCGACCCCACAGTGCTTACATTAATACGGTTGCATTTTCACGGGATCAGAAGCAATTATTAACGTATGACGGAGGAATGCTCTGCACGTGGGATCTGAAAAACTTGGAGTTAGTGAAAAGTAAACGTGTCGGCCCAGCGATTCGAAAGTTTAACATGAAGCGAGGAGGCTTATTGTCGCCAGGAGGCTGGGCATCACTGAGGCCGATAATCTCGTCTGATGGCATGCTTTTGGTTACTCAAGGACTCAATGCGCACCTCATCCTAACCCGCCTACAGTCAAATGAAGAAATTCAACTGAATCTGGATCTCGTTGAAAAACAGGGGATGGAATTGGCACTTCGTGTCGGAATTACCCCGGACGGGAAGCGAGTGGTTGCTGAGTGGACGGAGTTCCTGGGCTATGACCAAAACCCTCAGAAATCTGGAAAAGTCGAAGCTTGGGATACGGCAAATGGCAATCGCCTGTGGTCACAACCAGTGCTGCAGCTTGCTCCTGATGAAATGCGTCCTTTTCGAAATAACATTGTGAACGAACCACTCAGCATTTCAACGGATAGTAAATCGGTAGTAATTTCTGGCGGAATACTCGATGTGGCTACGGGCCAACTGCAGAGTGATTGGACTGCACCAATTCCACAAATTCGGAATGGATTCTTGGACTCAACCGGGAAGCGATTGGTAAATCTTGAAGGCAACCAATTTGGATTCTGGGACATGCAAACTGGCAGATTATTGGAAAGATGGGTGCTTCCAGATGTTAGCGACTCCAGACTAATCAACATCTTACCTGATGGAAGAACTGCTCTGGTATCGGTTAAGTCTCCATGTTCGACTGACGTTGCCGGGAGTATCATTCTCTGGATCGAATTGGCAAGTCAACAGGTTCGTGCAAGATTTGCATTTGAGCATCACTTCCCATTCGCCGTCATCGGCGTCTCACCGGATGGTAATACGCTAATAGGCACAAATAAATCGAATGCGTTTGCAATCTGGAAACTACGTACGTTACCAAGACAGAATCGATTGGTATCAAAACCCGAAATGGAACAGCATTGGAAGAAAATCTGTGGATTATCGGCAGACGGTGGTTGGAAAGCAATGCAGGCGCTAGCAGAAGACCCAAACCAGACGATTCCATTTGTGATGGAGCATCTGAATCAGCGTCCCACCAGCGAGCAGGTGAATGCATGGATTGAAGAATTGGGTCATTCCGACTTCAATCGCCGTGAAAAAGCCTTTGAGAACTTAGCCGCCTTAGGCAAGAGTGTTGAAGAGAAGCTAAAGAAGGCATCCAAGTCTGATTCACTGGAATGGCAACGGCGCGCGGAGAAACTGTTGCAGGCATTCCAGGGTGTGGACCTTGGTCACATTCGCGATGTACGAGCAGTAGAGCTATTGGAAATGATTGGGAATGCTGAGGCGAAGAAGATGTTGTCGCAGCTTGCTGGTGGAAATAGCCAGGACTGGTTGACCCAAGAAGCACAGATAGCGATTAAGAGATTGACACTCAGGAAGTAAAGACTCACAGATCGCAGACAAACCAGAATAGACTCCTCCAATGCCCATTATTCAAAACACCGACTAATAATTATGCAGAATTTGTACTTTTGGAAGATCATTCACATTCTTGATCTCCCCCTCCTCCCTTTCCCCCGTCATGCTCTAACTGTCATCCTGCGTAGCCAGCATCATGGTGATGTCTGCACGCACCAGGAGACTGAGCGATGGCAAACAAGAAACTGAAGGTTGGCGGATCGAGCGAACTACGGTTGCCAACCAAGAAGGCCAAGGGCGAAAAGAAACCCAAGTGGCAGGCCAAGACGGGTGGTAAAAAAAAGGGCAAAGAGTCGATGGTCGAGACACCGCTGGCCGTTCAAGAAGAGCAGGCTCTCCCACCAGAACCAACCGAAACGCCCGACGTGGCGACAACTACCGAGGCTGGGGCAATGAGCAAGCCACGACGAACGAGGAGGTAGAGGCTTCTGATGCCGTAGCACCTGCCGAGGAGCCAATGACGCCCGAAGCAGAAGTCCCAACCACAATTCGCTTCGCACTGGTACCATGCCCAAAACGCATGCGCAGAATAGATTACCATGTATACTTATCGCTTCGTATACGAGTAAATCAAAATGCGGCTGTTCATCCTGATTGCTGTTTTCCAATGGATGATTCCACTCCAAGCTGACGATTGGAAAGGCCAGGTAGTCTTTCCCCGAGAAGCAGACTTAATGCTCCGTGACAAGGGCGATGTGATTGGTCGTTTCCTGCATGATGGAAAAGTAGTACGTGACAACGGAGAGACCTTGGAGATCGTTCAAAGCGACCCCTTTGCCAAACGAGACCGGCAGGGAGTTGTCTCCAAGAAAGAAGCCATTCTTGCCAGCGAGGCAGTAGACTACTTTACCGGGTTAGTGACTAAGGAACCGCGTACCGTATTTCCCCTATTACAGCGAGCACGTGCCTATGAATTGGCAGGCAAACAATCTTTGGCTTTCGCTGATCTCAAACAGGCAGTCAATCTATCTGGCCAAGCTGCGGCACTTCACAAGGCTGGTATAGCACTGCACAATCAGAAGAAATATCCCGAAGCCATTGCCAAATATACCGAGGCACTGAAGTTTGACCGCAGCACCGCCTTAATCTACCACAATCGCGGAATTGTTCATAATAACTTGGGCAACCACGACGAATCACTGGCCGACATCTCTGAAGCCATCTGGCTTCAACCCAAAAAGGAGAGCTACTATTACGATCGTGGACTTCGCTGGAATGCATTGAAGAAACATGACCGAGCCATCAGCGACTTCACCAAGTGTATTGAGCTGAATAACTCCAAGGGTCAATACTTTTTCTACAGAGGAAAAAGTCACTCGAATGCTGGCAATACCAAGGCAGCCATATCAGATTACAGTGCTGCCCTCCATCGAGATCGCAACGATTTCTTTTCACTCTTCAATCGGGGCTTGCTTTACAAAAAGGAAGGTGACCTGCGCAAAGCCTTGGCCGACTTTGAACAGGCGGAGAAACTCAAGCCTGATCATGAAATGGCGTTGATCAACCTCGTCCACATCCACATGCAAATGGAGAAGTACTTCAAGGCACAGCCCATAGCGGAAAGGCTGGTGTACATGCATCCCAACAATGCTGAGAATTTCGTGGAATTGGCAATGTGTCAGCGCGCACAAGGTCATGACGTTTTTTCAGCAACGCTGGAGAAGGCACTGGTGCTCGATCCCGATAACGCCTGGGCTCGACATGAACGTGGCCTCTGGCATCTTGATCACTGCCGTTGGCAGCAGGCGCTGGAGGATCACACGCGCGCGATTACCAAGGCACCTAAGAAGGTGGATGCCTATGCAGCACGCGCCTGGGCCTATGCCGGTCTTAAAAAATGGAACGAGGCTATGAAAGACCTGGATGAGGCACTTACGATCGACCCCAAAGCGGTTTTGCCTTTATGTGTGAAGGCTACATTGCTGGTTACCGACGACAGCACGAAGAAGAACGTGGAACAGGCCATGGATCTTGTGGAGAATGCGATCAAAATTGCCGGAGAGCGAAATCCGGATGTACAAGCGGCTCGTGCTGCGGTTCACGCTTGGCGGGGGGAATGGAAATTGGCGAAGCAATACCAGTCAAATGCCTGCATCGGTAACAGTAATAGTATCAGCCGCTTTGATCGTACCTTTCGTTATCGGGCCCGGCTTTATTCCCAGAATCAACGCGTCCAGTTTCCCGAAAAAAGTAGTCCCTGACTGCCTTCTTGAGTCACTTGCAAACGGGCTTTCACCATAGAGCAGCTGCTAACGATCGCAGACATGGGGTGGTTGCAGGCCATGATCCGATCAAACTGAAGCATCTACAGCCGATTTGTCTGGAGATGGATTGGGGGTGGCAGAGGGAGAGGTTTAAGGCTATTCGCTCTTATCACAAGACTCTAAACTCTTAACTGACTGCTCATCTGAACTATTTCCATTCATCTCTGTCTTATTCGTACAACATCACTCCTCAGCCTATGTTGGATTCTGGCATGGTTAGTATACGACGGTCTACAGAGACAGATGTTCCCACCATTTTGGCCCTCTATCGGAAAGTAGCCGCCATTGAAGGCGGTTTAGCCCGTATCCAAGAGGAGATTTCCCATGAATATGTTCGCTCCTTCGTGGCAAGAGCAATGAAATCAGGATTCTCATTTGTCGCTCAGTTACCTTCAAGAGAGGCTGTTATTGGAGAAATCCATGCCTATGCCTTAGGGCCGAAGGTCTTCTCACATGTCTTGGGAGAACTGACCATCGCTGTCGATCCAGACACTCAAGGCAAAGGAATAGGACGGCTACTCTTTGAGCATTTGTTACATAGTGCTAAGCATGAACGTAAAGACATTCTTCGGGTAGAGTTAATTGCACGGGAAAGTAACCACAAAGCCATAGCCTTTTATCAGAAGCTTGGCTTCCAGATAGAAGGCAAAATGGCTGGCAGAATCCGAGGTACAGATGGTAAGCTGGAAGCTGACATCCCTATGGCTTGGTTCCGCCAGCATGCGTATTAATTGCATGATTATTATCCTACATTCCTGCTGAATGCTCCTCCCTTCCCCCGTCATGCTCTAACTGTTATCCTGCGTTGCTAGCATCATGGTGATGCGGCACGCATTAGGAGACAGAAACATAACGAATATTAAGGAGTGGCGCAATAACTTCCTAGGTATTTGTTTCCAAGATGGAGCAAGAGGCGAATAAACAATAACTGGACTTCGCCCTGATGGGAGGGTAGATTGATGCCTAATATCGTATCCGTGTTTCGGGATAATGCTCTTCCGGGAAAGATCGGTGCAACATGCGCTCTGGATTGATTTGGGTTGCAGTTTTTATCATTCCCGGTGTCTGCTTTGGCCAGTATGGGTTCCAAAAACTTGTGACCACGAGCGGAACTTACGACGCAACCTGGCCGCCCGCACTAAATGATACGGGTGCGATTTCTTTTAAGGGAGTGAAGGGTTCGACATCAGGAATCTATCGCGTAACTTCTGGATTAACGCAAACAATCGCCTCTTCCCCAGGAACTTTTTCCTCTTTTGATGAAGTGACGAGCATCAACAATCTCGGCAACGTAGCCTTCTATGGCTCCTCCTCCTTGCATGGCATTTATGTAGGCAATGGCATCAGCATAACAACGATTGCTGACACGAGCGGTCCCCTGAGTCCCTTTATGGGACCACCGAGTATCAACAATCTGGGTCAGGTTAGCTTTCATTCCAGTCGCGATGCTGGGGGCAACGGTGTCTTTCGAGGCGTAGGTGTACCGGTTTCTCCTGTCAACATCGCTCTCACGGGCGCAACGTATTCTGGATTCGGGCGTAACACAGCCAATAATGAATCCGGCCAAGTGGCGTTTCGTGCTGGAATCGTATCGGGTGGAGATGCGCTACTAATCGGAAATGGAATCAGCACGATTACTGTCGCCACGACAAGTGGCCCCTTTTTTGCCTTCGATGCCCTGTCCATCAACGACAGTGGCCAGGTGGCTTTCAGTGCAATGAATGATGATGGCTCTTTTGGGGTCTACTTTTACAACGGTTCGACCATCTCAACGATTGCTACGACCAGCTCCTATTCCCGGTTCGGCAGCGTAAATCTCAGTAATTCTGGCATGGTCGCGTTTTATGCGGAAGTGGCCAACAGCATCGACCAGGGAATCTTCTTTGGCCCCAATCCGGCAATCAACAAATTGATTCGGGTAGGCGACAACCTCGATGGTGGCA
Source organism: Planctomycetia bacterium (assembly GCA_016795155.1). Classification (NCBI taxonomy): domain Bacteria; kingdom Pseudomonadati; phylum Planctomycetota; class Planctomycetia; species Planctomycetia bacterium. The sequence continues at coordinate 32,977 of JAEUIE010000011.1, forward strand.
TTGTCGGTAACATCGCGTTCAGTCCATTTGGCCTCAATAATAACAATCAGTTCGCCTTTACCGCCAGCGTCGGCAGCGGTACCGGCATTTACCTCGCTACCGCTGTTCCAGAACCCGTCACCATTGCATTAGTGTTCTTGATCGCTGCAGGTGCAGGAGCCGCATGCTGGCGAACACGTGCGATATTCCATCGTATGATCCATCAGGAAGTTGAACTGCCCGAATAATCCAGCCCACTCTATTCATGACCCGATCAAGCTCAGGCATTTGCAGCCGATCTGCTTGGAGATGGATTGGGGGAGGCAGTGGGAGAGGTGGGGGCGTTTACTCTCCTGATCACTTTTTGTCTGGAGCTGCCTTGGGCAACTTCTCCTTCTCCGCCTGCCACTTCTTCACTTCCTCAGGCTTGTTGGTTTCGGTGTAGAGCTGGATGAGGCGGTCAAGGGCTTCGGGGAGGCGGGTGCTGCTTCGTGGCGGGATGGTTTTCTCGCGCTGCTTCAGGCCTTCGTAG
>JAEUIE010000012.1 GCA_016795155.1 Planctomycetia bacterium
GCAAACGCAAGCCACGCACCAAGGAAGCATGTGATCAACTCTGCGGCCAGTGCCTCGACTGGTTCTCGCCTAATGAATGCGCCAACTACCTCCGACATGCAGGATATGCGCCGCAAGAATGGAACTGAAAATGCTCTAGATTACGTGATTCAGCATTCTGTCAAGGGGTTATGAATAACAGCTTTGAAGATCAATTCGAAAAAAGAACCCACGACATATGTCGTGGGTTTTTCTTATGCGAAAGATAGCTTAACTCGTCGCGCCGCCAGCAGCCGGGCGGGGTCGAACGCGTTTGTTCACATCGATCTCCAGCACGCCGTAGGTGGTTTCATACTGCTGGATGGTAGCGCCCAGAAGCTGGAACAGACGTTTGGCAGTGAAGTAGTTCACCACGATGCGGTGGGTCAGCTTGACCGGTTCACTGGGATTGGGAGCCATCTGGGTGTTAAGGCCGAAGTCAAGAATGAGTTCTTCGGGCATGAAAGTTACGCGAGCAAAGTTCGCGTAAGTTGCAGAAAGGTGGCTGGTATCAGTCGGGTATTCCATGCGAGCTGGTTGCTGACCCTGCGGGTTTCCAGTAGCGGGTGCTTCGGCGCCCATCGAGTATCTCCTGTGTGAGTGTTAGCCTTGAAAATCCTAGCCAGTCGCTTCTCAGAGTGTTCCCTTCCGACGAAGTTCAGCTAGACCGTGTGAGTATAAGTAGCATATTCACAACTGACAACCCTAACCTATCGCGGTTCAGGCGAATTCTAAGGTGTGACAAAAGAGGCGGTGTCGTAAGATACATTTAGCCACACGGTCATTGACCGGGGCAAAATGAAACCATTGGCTTCTCAACACATGCCCTTTTATCACCATGGTCTGTTACGAGTTGCAGTTGCTACGCCCAGGGTAGCAGTGGCTGATCCCAACGCCAACATGGCTCAGATCATCGAGCTGCTCCGCGAGGCCCAGACTGCATCGGTGGCAGTGACTGTCTTCCCCGAACTGTGTATCACCGGTTATACCTGTGGCGACCTGTTTGGGAATGCAACATTACTCAATGCTGCACAAGATGCTTTGAATGAATTGCTTGCCTTCACAGGAACTCAATATCAGGGCGTTGCCATCGTTGGCTTGCCCTGGGCAGTTGATGGCGCACTCTACAACGTGGCGGCGGTGTTGCATCGAGGCAAGCTGCTGGGCGTGGTGCCTAAATCGTACCTGCCCAACTACAAGGAGTTTTACGAACACCGCTGGTTTGGCACGGCATCCAAGGCGCACACGCTGGAGATACCTTTTAAGAACGAAGGGAGCATTCCCTTCGGCCCCGATCTGCTTTTCCGCATTGCCGATGTGCCGGGCTGTGTGCTGGGCGTTGAAATCTGCGAAGACCTCTGGATGCCTGTGCCTCCCAGTTCGCTGCAGGCTGTTCATGGCGCAACGGTATTGTGCAATCTCTCAGCCAGTACGGAAATTGTTGGCAAGATGACCTACCGTAAAAACCTGGTAACACAGCAATCAGGGCGATGCCTGGCGGCTTACCTTTATGCTGCCAGCGGCGTGACGGAATCAACGACCGATGTCATCTTCAGCGGTCATGGCCTGGTTGCTGAAAATGGTTCTCTATTGACTGAATCTACTCGCTTTGAACGGAACAACACGCTCACTATTACCGAGATTGATCTCGACCGCATCAATGGAGACAGGCAACGTCAGCCTAGCTTTTCCGATGCAGCCCACTATGGCTTCACTTCGCCACATCAGTACCGCATAGTTGAACTGCAATTGAAACAGAGCCAGCAGGCTGCATCGGCTAAGCTGTATCGACGCATTGATCCGCATCCCTTTGTGCCTGGCAGCGGGCCAGATCGTGATGAACGTTGTGCGGAGGTGTTTCATCTGCAGACAGCCGGGCTGGCCAAGCGGCTTGAAACCGTGGGAAATGTTCCATTAACTCTCGGTGTTTCCGGCGGGCTAGACTCCACCTTAGCTTTGCTGGTGGCCTGTCAGACGCTCGATCTGCTTCAGCGCGATCGTACACAACTGACCGGCTTCATCATGCCTGGGTTTGGTTCCACTGACAAAACGAAAACGTTGGCGCATCAACTGATTGAACAGATGGGTGTGAAGGTGCGGGAAACCGATATCCGTAGTCTGTGCCTGGAACAGATGAAACAACTGGGGCATGCGCCGTTCGGCATCCAACTTGATGGTTTGGATGTGGCGGCCCTAACCGAGAAATTGAAAGCGGTGCCTCGCGAGAAACGGCACGACCTGGTGTTTGAGAACGTGCAGGCCCGAATGCGTACCAGCATGCTGATGAATGCCGGGTTTGTCATCGGCACAGGCGACTTGTCGGAACTGGCCCTGGGCTGGTGTACTTACAATGGCGACCAGATCAGCATGTATAACCCCAATGTGGGTGTGCCGAAGACACTGGTGCGATATCTCATTCGCTGGGTGGCGGGGCATCATTATGCAGGTAAACCGCTCGAGAAGCTGCTGCACGAGATTGCTGACCAGGTGATTTCGCCGGAACTGTTGCCTACCAGCGGGAAAGCCGACGAGGTGCAATCGACCGAAGCGAGCGTGGGGCCTTACGAATTGCAGGATTTCTACCTGTATCATTTCCTGCGGTTTGGTTTCACTCCGGCGAAGTTGCTCTATCTGAGCAGCCAGGCTGTGTTTGATATGAACTACAGCGAAGCGGAAAGACAACAGTGGCTACGCGTCTTTTTGAAACGGTTCTTCGCCAACCAGTTCAAACGAAGCTGCTTACCTGACGGGCCCAAGATAGGTTCGGTGAGTTTATCGCCAAGAGGCGATTGGCGGATGCCGAGCGATGCGAGTGCGGTGGCGTGGTTGGAGTGAGATTCTATCAAGCCCATGGACTGCAGTCCATGGGCTTGTGCATACAATACCCCCATGACCATCGAAGAGAAACAAGACAAACTGATCAGCATCCTCCGCGAGATGTCGAGCGTGGCGGTGGCGTTCAGTGGCGGCGTGGACAGCGCTGTGGTAGCCCAGGCAGCTAAGCTGGCGCTGGGCGTTAACGCAGTAGCCATCACTGCACATAGCCCCAGTGTGGCTCAGCGTGAGCGTGAGGATGCTGAGCGGATTGCTCAACAGATTGGCATTCGCCATGTCGTTATCGAAACGCAGGAGTTCAGCATCCCGGCTTATCTCGTTAATGATGGCAGCCGATGTTATCACTGCAAGACCGAACTGTATGAACAGGTGTTGAAGCAGGCCCCAGTTCTGAACATTCAACAGGTGGTCAGCGGGGCCAACCTCGATGACCTGGGCGATTATCGCCCGGGTTTGCAGGCTGCCCAGGAACATGGAGTACGCCATCCGTTGCAGGAAGCGGGATGCACCAAGGCCGATGTGCGTGAAATGGCGAAGCACTGGAAGTTGCCCATCTGGGATAAACCTGCTTCGCCTTGCCTGTCGAGCCGACTGGTGCCTGGCCTGCCTGTGACGACGGAACGGTTGCAGCGCATCGAGGCAGCAGAAAGCTATCTACGTTCACTGGGACTGGTTGAATTCCGAGTCAGACTGCATGAAGGGGAACTGGCCCGCATCGAAGTCTCTGCCGAGGATATCGCAACTCTGAGTGAGCCGGCGCATCGGCAAGCTTTGACTGATCACTTGCTGCAACTTGGCTTTCGATTTGTTACACTCGATCTGCAGGGCTTTCGCACCGGCAGCATGAATCAATTGATCACGCTGGAAACCAAACAACGCTTTCAAAGAACCTGACCATGCCAACGCTTACCCCACTCACCAGCAGCGAAGTCCTGAACCAGTTTTATCTCGAAGCCCGTGCTCGGCTGCTGGAAGTAGCAGCCACGTTTGATCGCATCAACCGTGGTGATGGCTTCGATACCAATGATCCACGTTTGGGACTCCTTCGTCAGGCGCTGCATGTGCTGAATCAATCCACGGAACAGACGACGCCAAACCGGGCGGAACAGTTGCAATTGCTCTTCTCGCGGAAGTATGATCCCAACTGGCTGAAAGAGTTTACGCCGACACGGTGAAATCTTCTGCCTACATGAGGAGCGAACAAGACCATTTTTTGAATGAACATTAATTCTTGATCTTGAGGCTATCTTTTTCTGTCTGCCATTTCTTGAGTTCTTCCGGTTTTTTCCATTGCTCATACAAGTAGGTCAGACGGCTGCAAAATGTGGTACGCCATTCTTTGGGTGCTGTACTTGATCTGGTTAAATTCTGATAGCTGTTCAATAAGTGTTTTTCAGCTTCAGAGAACTTGCCATCCTTCGCCATAGTCCAGCCCAACAGGTTTTCAGCAAGGATGATTTGATCATGATTCTCGGGTAGAGATCGTTTGCGGGCTTCCCATAGTGTTTGATATAGCTCGATGGCTTTCGTGAATTGCCTGGTTTCACGTAAGGCTTGTGCCAGGGATTGCATGGTGGAGAGAGTATTAGGGTGATTTGTTCGCAAGTTCTTTTGCCGATATTTCAGGATTTCCTCGAAGTGTGGCAGCGCGCGGGCGTATTGCTTGTTTTTCTGTAATGATCTAGCCAGGTTCTCCAAGAGAGTCATCGTGTCCGTGTGCTCGTTGCCGAACCTCTTCCGGGCCAGTTGCAGTGTTTCTTCATAGAGAACAATTGCCTGGTCGAGTCGACCGGATTTTTCGTAGACTTTTGCTTTGAGATTCATGCAAGCTAGGGTTTCAAGGTGATCGACTCCAAACATGGCTTGCGTGGGTGTTAAAGCATTATCCAAGAGTGTCAATGCCTGATCATATTTTCCTATATCCAGAGAACACTCGGCCAGTTCTTTCATGACAACCAGCGTATTGGCATGATGCGGGCCAAATGTAGCACAGTAATCGGCAAAGAGTTTCTTGGCATGCTGGTAGATGAAATCCGGCTTTCGTTCCTGGACACGATATGCTTTGAGCAGCAACTGGCGAACACCCAGGATGAGTTTAGTATCCCTTTCCTTTTTTGCCTCTGCCGTTTGCAATAGCTGTTCGTAGATGTCAATGGCTTGGGTTATCTGGTTGCGTGCATGATATACAATACCCTGCATCAACCGAATAAACATCGTGCGGCGGTGTTCGGCGCCGAATTGCCTCACAGCAAGCGCGCTGATCTGATCCACATTGTCTTTAATCGTAAGCAGGGTGATGCCTGCCTGGAATAGGGAAAGCGGTTCTACTTTCAGGCTGCCACTGAATGCGGGAAGAGGCTGTTGTCTGCCATCGAGCCTCTGGTCAAACAGCTTGATGGTACGGTCGAGACATTTACCTGGTTGATCCTCCATGGTGTGTGAACTTTGATCCAGCATCATTCTCAGCAGTTGGGCAACCATTTTTCCCACGATACTGATGGAATTGATGTGCTTCCCAGCCTCCGTTTCAAACAGCGCCAGATGTGCCATGAGTTCGAATGTGTCGGGGTGCCCAAACCCCAGACTTTTCTCACTGATTTCAATGGCGGCTTTCAGGTATTCGATGCCTTTGCGATTGTTACCCGTATCGTTGAGCGCAATGGCTATGGTTTGGAGTAATTCTCTCTGAACTTCAGGCTGATGAGGAAACTTCTCATTGATTTTCTGCGGTGAAAATTCCAGTGCTGCTTTTTCCAGCAATTCACGAACGGTAATGTCGTGGCGTACACTCCCTGGCTGCTGGGATGCCAGGGCAGATTGATCCCAGACGCTGGCTTTGCTGATGAGCTGATGGCGGAGAAAATCTCGCACGGCCAAAGCGATGTCGCGCTGTTCTTCCGCCTGCTTTTTGTTTTTTTCAGCAATTATGCGTTGTTCTTCGGTCAGATCTTTGGCAATCATTGCCTGTCGTTCGCGTGTTTTGGCTATCGATTCTGCATCAATAGCACGGTTCATCTGCCAGATGCTGGCTACGAGACCGGTGATCAGCGAAGCCAATACCAGACCAGCAGCAGCAACCTGCACTTTATGGCGTTTGACGAACTTTTTCGCCAGATAACTCTTACTGGGAGGATGAGCCAGTACCGGTTCGCTCTTCAGATATCGCTGGATATCGGCAGCCAGGCTATTGGCAGTATCGTAGCGGCGAGTGCGATCTTTTTCCAGCGCCTTCAAAACAATCCATTCAAGGTCGCCACGAAGTGTTTTTTCCAATTGTGAGGGTTCAGTGTCACGAGTTGCTGCCAGACTGGTCAGATTGTTTGACTGGCTGATCTTGGTAGCCAACCTGGGAGGGTCAACGTCACGCACCTGTCTGTACATATCGTACATCAACATTTGATGTAGTTGATCGCTGCTGAACGGAGTGGATCCAGCCAGCAATTCATAAAGGATAACACCCAGGGAATAAATATCAGTGCGGGTGTCGATGTTGGAATCACCAGCTTCAGCCTGTTCGGGACTCATGTATGCCAGCGTTCCAACGATACCATTGTCGATCAGGGTTCCCTCGGTCAGTTGCTGATCGGTAGCTTTGGCAACGCCGAAGTCGATCACTTTCGCAAGCGGGACGCCATCGATATTGGCGACCAGAATATTGCCGGGCTTAAGGTCGCGGTGAATAATTCCTTTCTGATGTGCATGTTGCACGGCCTGACAGATGGTGATGAATAGTTCTAGTCGACCTTTAACATTCAGCCTTTGCTTATCGCAGAATTGGGTGAGAGGCATGCCCTGCACGAGTTCCATTACGAAATAGGGTTCACCCCACTCGGTGATGCCGCCATCATAGATGCGGGCAATGTTGGGATGATCCATGAGCGCCAGAGCTTGGCGCTCGGCTTCAAAACGGCGGATAACTTGTTGTGGTATATAGCTGGAAGATCGGATGAGTTTGAGTGCCACTTGTCGTTTGACTGGTTCAGTTTGCTCAGCACACCAAACGCTACCCATTCCCCCTTCGCCGATAAGCGCAAGAAGTGTGTAACGGCCAGCCACTACGGAACCAGAGTTGAGCTTCTTTATTTCCCGGTGCTGTACATGGGTGTCCGAGGCGTTCTGCTCGGTTGATCCCGTGTCAATCAGTTGGCTTGGAAAGTCCTGGAGAAGTTTCAATTGCGATTTCACTTGATCAAGCAGTTCAGGCGATGTCCTGCACAATTCTTCGGGAGTGAGCAGATTCCCTGCCACCTTCTGTTCTTCCCAATAGGCAAGAAGCGAAATCACATGCGAAGTTTTCGTGTTAGACAAGGCAACAGTCTCATGGTATAAAATCAGACATGTTGATAAGTTTAATATAATACAGTGAAAAAGTCGCCAGGAATATCAAGGTCGAGAAGTGATACTCCTCGACTCTCAGATTTGAACCTACATAAGCTTACCGCTTGATCCCTGAACTGGGTGCTACAGCGCCGCTGACACCGAGTAGTTCCGGATGCCTGGCGAGTTTGTCTGCGAAGATGGCAAAATCATAGAGGATGCGATCAAGTCGAGATACACTCTTGGTGGCGACGGCTGCAGCTTCGTTTAGAGAATTGTAAAGCTGTGGATCCATCACCAGTCGGCGAATGGTCCCATTGCCCTCAGCAAGCGATCGACTAAAGGTTCCTATGTCAATCACGACCTGGCTGATTCTGCCTGAGGCATCTTCCAAGTTCTTGAGCAGTGCCGGGCCGCGGGCACCCAGATCTTTGGTAAATGCCTGCACATCAGTCAGAACCTGATCCACCTTGTCAGCAGAGGAGGTCAGCCTCTTCATGGCAGAGCTGGCATCTTTTGCCGCAGTTTCCAGGTGTGGGCCGAGTGTATCCACTCGGCTGTTCACATTCTTTACGAGAGTACGGGTTTCCGTGACACCCTCATTCAGGTTGGTCAGCAACTTCTCTGCTTTGTCCATACTGCGATCCATAGTCTTGAGTGTGTTGGATGCATTGGTGGAGATATCCTGCAAGCTCTTGAGCGTGGCATTGATGTTCTTCACGTTCTCATCGTTCATCACGAGGGCAAACCGATCCATTGCTGAGCGAGCTGATTTTAGTGCTTCAGTAGCAGTTCGGCGATTTTCGTCATTCAGCAGTGCAGCCATCTCGGCGCTCACCGTTTCCGTGTTCAGCAAGATGGTTTCGATACGGCGGGTCATATTGGGCGTTACCATGTTTCCGATGCGTTCTGAAACGAGGCTGATATTGTCGAGTGTTTTGGTAATACGTTCCTGATTGGATCGCATCAGATTGTCTGCACTTTCTGCAGCATTGCCTACTTTATTCATGGCAAGCTGTGCTTCCTGCATGGTGCGTTTGGCCTCAGGAAGTAATTCACTGATCTTCTTGGATACTTCGCGGAGTTCATCCAGCGTTGCTTGCGAGGCAGGAACCAGATCTTGTGCCACGGCGCCAATGCGGGTGAGAATATCGCCCGATTTACCATCGTAGGTAAAGCCTGGTGGTGCCACTTCCTTGTCACTCACCAACTTGATTTCGGTTGCGGGTACAAAGTTGATATTGGAATCGCCCAGAATGCCTCGGCCCAGCATCGGAACATCGCCTTTACGAAGCTGGTATTTGCGTTCGACAATAATCTGAACAGTAACCGCACCCGTTTCGGGGTCGAGATTGAAATCGGTGACTTCACCGATGCGGATGCCTGACTTACGGACCGGTGTGCCTGTCTCGATGCCTGGTGCCTGGGCAAAACGCACCGTATACGTCTGCTGAGTGCGGAACACATTTGGTAGATCGCCAAAGAGAACGATGAGCACAGCCAGCAGAATACCCGCACCTAGCACAAAAATGCCTAGACGGAATTTCATGGATTGGTCGTTCATGCCTTTTCCTCATCAAGCCCACCAATTGCGGTCCGTAGGCTTAGATCACATTATCCGCTCCGTGTATGTCTTCTGCAGCCAGGTCGATCCGGTTGCTTCCAATGAACGCTTCACCCCTGATAAACTGCTGCACACGTCGATCAGAACAGATCGCCAGATCATTTGGTCCCTGGTTGAAGATGATTTGTCCTTCACCCTCTTCGAGTTTGCTGACCGGATAAAGCATGAGCACTCGATCCGCCACCTTGCGAACGGTTTTCATATCATGTGTTACCACAATGCTGGTGACGTGGCGGCTTTGATGCGTCTGCTGAATAAGGTTATTGATGACATCCGTCATGATGGGATCGAGCCCGGTGGTCGGCTCATCATAGAGCATGATTTCGGGATCGAGCATTAATGCACGGGCTACACCCACCCGCTTCTTCATGCCTCCGGAAAGTTCTGCCGGACGCTTGCGTTCCACCCCGCGTGGTAACCCCACTTCTTGTAAACGGCTTTTCACTGCCTGATCAATTTCATGGGGCTTCATCGTCGTATGTTCACGCAAGGCAAAGGCAACATTGTCGAATACTGTCATGCTGTCGAAAAGAGCAGCACCTTGAAAGACATAGCCGATTTTCAGCCGTTCTTTCACTTGTTCCTTTTCATGTAGACCGGCAATCTGCTTACCATCCACCAGTACACTGCCGATCGTAGGCTTGAGCAGGCCGATGATCAGCTTGAGCAATACCGTTTTGCCGCAGCCACTTTCACCCACGATGACATGCGTGCGCCCCTTTTCAAAGAACAGATTTAATTCGCGCAACACCACCTGCTCGCCAAACTGCAAGGAAACGTTTTCGAACTGGATGATCGGTTGCGGCAGGGCAGGGAGCCTGAACGATGAGGAAGCAGGCTTGTTGGGGTGCATGCTTCCTCCTTATCGAATGGGCCAGATCTGGCGGTATAGCGTGTTGAAGAACATGGCCAGGAAGAAATCAAGTATCAAAATGGCAACAAACGAACGCACAAATGCTGTCGTGGCGGCTTTGCCTACGCCTTCCGCTCCGCCGGTACTGTGAAATCCCTTATGACAGCTGATGATAGCAATGGCAGCGCCGAACACACATGATTTAAACAAGCCTACGAATATATCCCACATGTCAATTTTCTGTTTGGACATGGACCAGTACTGATATGGCTCAATTCCAAAATGTTGCGTGCTGATAAACGCTCCACCTATTACACCCATGAAATCGGCAAGGATGGTGAGCATCGGGATAAGCAGCACGCAAGCCAACAGACGAGGCACCACCAGGTGATGAATCGGGTTCACACCCAGGCATACTAGAGCGTCAATTTGTTCTGTTACCCGCATCGTACCCAGTTCAGCCGCAATGGCCGAGCCAACACGCCCAGCCAGCATGGTAGCTGCCAGCACCGGGCCTAGTTCGCAAATGACGCTGCGGTTGATGACAGCTCCCATCCATCCCTTCATGTTCGGAAAGAGGATGAATTCGCCATAACTCTGTACAGCCAGCACCATCCCAATGAACAATCCAGTAATGCCAACGACGGGCACGCTGCGTACGCCGATCTGGAAAAAGATAAGGACGAGATTGCTGGATGAGGAACGCTTGCGTAACATCCAGCCGAGGGATCTCAGGCCAAAGTCGGTGACATCGCCCCAGGCAACAACGAGTTGATAGATCGCATTGCCCAGCCCGGCAAGCAACCCGTACCGTGGTGGCGCCACACTCGACATGCAGATTTCCCCCAAAGCCACGGATTGCAGTCCGTGGTCTTGACATAAAGTCCCCTATCATTCTTCGGCAATCCCACCGTAGGGGGTATAATCGTTATGGAAAGAAGCTACAGAATTGTTTAACTATTTTGCCTATTTGCCCATCGCTGCCCATTGTTCCTCAGCCGAACTGGCACGCAGATAAAGGGGTTCCAGCGAGAAAGTGTCTTCAAACTGTTTCGCTTGCCAACGAATCAGTCCCATATGCTGTAAGCCAGGTACTGTAGGGTGCCAGTAGGATTCGTCCAGTATTTCAACAGTTGCAGGCAAGAGTTGTCGCTGCTGTACCAATCCCGGACCTGTGATGACTGTCCCCGCGGTCAAACTGCTTCGCCAAGCTTCACCCGGCACAATGGCGAGAGGTGATGTAGTCTGAAACAGTTCAGGCACATCGCCCGACTGATGCTCAATCGATTGCACATAAACCTTATCCTGCTGACCATCTGCTATGACGGTCAAGGAAGTGAGCGAGGGGTTTGCTTGAAATGTAGTCCACGCCAGACTCTCAAACGTAGGAACACCAATCAACGGAATGTTCAGTGCATAGGCCAGCGTCTTAGCAGTCATGATGCCGACACGTAAGCCGGTATAGCTGCCAGGGCCAGCACTCACCACAATGGCTTGCAGGTCTGCAGGCTTCCAACCCTGTTGTTGACACAGTTGCTGACACTGAGGCATGAGATCACGGATATGCTGCCTGCCGGTGGCGAGCGTTGCCTGCTGTGCGAGTTGATTGCCCACAGCCAGGCCGACGTAGCCCGTGTTGCCACTGGTTTCAATCAGAAGTGTGCGAAGATCAGAAACGCTGGTCATCAGGTTGGGTATGTTGTTGAATACGTGCCTGGGCTTTTCGTAGGCGGACAATACGCATGACATTGAACAGGGCCATCAGCGTGCAGATGCCGATAGCAAGGTATCGCCGCCAGTTTTCTGCTTCGCCACCTACAAACTGATTAAGCCAGCCTAGCGGGATGGCAACGGCCAGTCCCAGCCAGATCAATGCGAGTATCGTATAGAGCATGATGCGGGAATTCATGCTGAGGCCTCCACCAGAATCGCAGGCAGGCCCAGCGTCTGTCGACACTCATCGAGAATAGCTGGGCTTACGGTGGCTCCCACGCGCGAGACACCAAGTTGTCGCACCAGTAATACTCGCTCGAACGTGCGAACACCCCCCGCTGCTTTCACCTGTACCGATGCAGGCGAATGCTTTCGCATCAGCTTCAGGTCTTCAATAGTCGCTCCACTTTCGCCGTAGCCGGTGGAAGTCTTGACCCAGTCGGCACTGACTTCGCCGCAAATTTCACAGAGCTTGATTTTCTCTTCGTTGAAAAGCAGGCTGTTCTCGAAAATGACTTTGACCTTAGCTTTGCCCCGATGTGCTGCATCAACCACATCGCTGATGTCCTTGGTGACATATTTCCAGTCGCCCGATTTCACCTTGCCGATGTTGACGACCATGTCGAGTTCGGTGGCCCCATCAGCCATTGCCGCCTGGGCTTCCAGCACCTTGATGCTGGTAAGATGAGAGCCATGTGGAAACCCGATCACGGTACACACGCCAACATCGCTGCCTTGCAGAATATCCTTAGCCAGGGTAACAGCATAGGGTTTGATGCAGACCGAAGCGACATCATAAGCCTTGGCAATCTTACAGCCCTTTGCCAACTCTGCATCCGTCAACTGAGGCTGCAACAACGAATGATCCAGCATCTTGGCAATGTCACGATAAGAATAGTCAGGCACCACTTAGCTCCCGAGCAGGTAGGTAGTGGTATGATATGCGGGGTGCGGGATGAAGCGAGCAATTGGCGGCCCCTCTAATTATAAAAAGTGATTTCGTTTCCCTCTCTCGCGGCACATAAACTATTATTTCATGACTCACGATTTTCGGCCGGGAGCCAGTATGTCCGTGGTGACCTATGCCCAGGTGCAGGATACTATTGCCAGGCACTGGGGCTTTACTGCACTGCGTCCGATGCAGCAGGAAGCTATTCAGGCTAACCTGAAAGGTCGCAACCTGCTTCTGGTATTGCCTACCGGCGGCGGGAAATCGCTCTGTTACCAGGCGCCTGCTGCTTGTCGATCTGATCAACTCACGCTGGTGGTTTCTCCGCTTATCGCCCTGATGAAAGACCAGGTGGACAGTCTGAATGCCAATGGCGTGCCTGCAGTTTACATCAATTCGTCCCTGAGCATGGAAGAGAGGGAGGAAAACCTGTTTGCCATGAAGCAGGGGCGAGTTCGACTAGCCTATGTTGCACCGGAACGACTGGTGATGGAAGAATTCATCAGTTTTCTGCAGACGCTTCCACTCGCCAGCATCGCTATTGATGAAGCGCACTGCATCAGTCACTGGGGGCACGATTTTCGTCCAGAGTACCGACAGCTATCATTCCTTGCTGAGCGTTTTCCGCAGGTTCCGGTGCATGCCTTTACTGCGACTGCCACGGAAAAAGTGCGTGCTGATATTGTTGCTCAACTCAAACTTGCCGATCCGTGCGTTATGGTTGGCGATTTCCACCGTGCCAATCTGCACTACCGTGTGGTGCCTCGCGAAAGCGAATGGTCGCAGGCCAAACAGTTTCTGGAAGATCATCGAGGCCAGGCGGGCATCATTTACTGCATGCGGCGGCGGGATGTGGATGATCTGGTTTCTCTTATCAATTCATGGGGTTTTTCGGCACGAGGATATCATGCCGGAATGGATCAATCCTTGCGTAAGAAAGCACAGGATGCCTTTCGGCAGGAGGAGTGCAATCTTGTCGTAGCAACGGTAGCCTTCGGCATGGGCATTGATCGTCCCGATGTCCGCTTCGTGCTGCACATGGCCATGCCCAAGTCGCTGGAGCATTATCAGCAGGAATCTGGTCGTGCCGGTCGCGATGGCCTGGAGGCTGAATGTGTTCTGCTCCACCATCGGCAGGATCTGGTGGCCTGGAGCAAGCTGATGCAGAAATCAGCGGAGGAAAGCGAAGGCGATTCGAGTTGGCTGCCTGTTGCTTTGTCGCATCTCAACGAGATGGATCGCTACTGCAGAGTCACCATTTGCAGGCATCGGCAACTGGTTAATCACTTTGGTCAGCAGTTCAGCATAGCCAACTGTCGAGCTTGCGATGTCTGTCTCGGCGATGCAGAACCGGTACCCGACAGTTTGCTCACTGCACAAAAATTGCTTTCAGCCATCGCCCGTTGTGAAGAACGATTTGGTGCCACACATCTGATTTCGGTTCTACGTGGTGAACGGACTGAGAATGTTATCAAGCATGGCCACGATCAGCTTTCCGTATTTGGTTTGATGGCAGATAACACGAAGGATCAGTTACGCGACTGGTACGATCAACTGGCCAGCCAGGGATTGTTGGAAAAAGAAGAGTTTACGGGAGCCAAGGGCGTTGGCTTCATTTTGAAACTCAATGCGGAATCGTGGAAAGTATTTCGCAAGGAGCGAACAGCGGTTCAACTCTGGAAACAGAAGAGAGTCGAGAAACTGCGAAAGGCAAGGACACGAAACAAGTTGCCTGCGCTGCCTGTTGAGGAAGGACTGTTCACGGAATTGCAATCACTCCGCCGAAAACTTGCTGGCCAGAATGGGGTTGCCCCCTATGTCATCTGTCATGACACAACCTTGAACGCACTAGCCTCGCATCGACCTTCAACACGTGAAGGATTATTTCTCATCCCTGGATTGGGTCAGGCCAAGATTAATAAGTTTGGCAACAATATGCTGAGAATTATCAAACAGTACAGTCACATACGGGGATTGAGCATGGATGTGGGCTTGATTGAAAACGCCCCGACTAAAGTAGTCAGTCAATCAAGCAGACCCACTACCCATCATGAATCATGGAAAATGTTTGAGCAGGGGCATTCGGTAGATCTGACTGCCAGTCTTCTGAAACGAGCTCCTTCGACAGTGATGAAATACCTGGAAGAGTATTTACTGGCAAATCCGAGGCCATCACCTGAGCCATGGATGAATCAAACAGATGCTCATCGGATTAAGGAATATGCAGCGACGCTTACCGATGGCAGATTGAAACCC
The DNA here is from genome assembly GCA_016795155.1 of Planctomycetia bacterium. Taxonomy (NCBI): domain Bacteria; kingdom Pseudomonadati; phylum Planctomycetota; class Planctomycetia; species Planctomycetia bacterium. Next base: position 14,566 of record JAEUIE010000012.1, read on the forward strand.
ATCCATGAACATTTTGCTGGCGAATTTACCTTCGACCAGATACGGATTGCGTTGTCATGGATACCTGTTTGAAAGACTGATCGGTACTTACGAACTCACAATTCCCAACTCTTCAATCTTGCGATAAAGCGAACTGAGTGCCAGGCCCATGCGTCGGGCTGCTTCGCGCTTGTCGGGATATTGTTTAAGTAGCTTTTCAATATGCAGTTTCTCGTAATGTGCCACGGCCATGCGTAGGTCTTCATCCAGACAGACTTCGGGATCGGTCATCAGGTCGGCAGGTAGATCGTGAACGGTAATCAACGGTCCTTCACTGAGGATGACTGCACGCTGGAGCACATTTTCGAGCTCGCGTACGTTTCCTTTCCAGATGGCGCTTTGCAGCAGTCGCATGGCAGCATGATCGACTCCAGCTACCTGTTTGCCCAGCAGTTTCACCTGCTTTGCCAGCAGGTAATCCACGAGTTCGGGGATGTCCTCCCGACGTTCACGTAAAGCAGGCAGCTTCACTGAGACGACGTTGAGCCGGTAAAACAAGTCCTCACGAAATTTCCCTTCCTCCACACTTTTTGCTAGGTCTTTATTGGTGGCAGCCAGGATGCGCGTGGTGACCGTGATTGGTTCTGAAGCACCGACAGGCAGAATTTCTTTCTGTTCAATAGCTCGAAGAATCTTGGCTTGAGTATGCAGGCTCATCTCGCCAATTTCGTCGAGAAAGAGTGTGCCGTTGCCAGCCCGTTGAAACAACCCTTCACTTTCCTTGTCTGCCCCGGTGAAAGCGCCTTTGCGGTGGCCAAAAAGCTGACTTTCGAGCAGTTCATTGGGAATGGCAGCACAGTTGATCGCCAGAAAACGCTCGTCACGATCCGGTCCCTGGCGATGCAACTCTCGCGCTATCAGTTCCTTGCCGGTGCCACTCTCGCCGAGGATGAGCACGGTCGCTCGTGTGGTCGCCACTTTGGCAACCGTAGAGAAAACAGCCTGCATGGCTGGGCACCTGCCGATTATCTTGTCCGATTCAACAGGTCGATTGATTTCTTTGAGAAGCCACTGGTTTTCAAGTTTGTACTTGCGGAATTGAAGCAGATGTCTGATCCGGGCTGCAACCTCAGCAAAACGGAGTGGCTTGAGAAGATAATCCTGAGCACCCCGCTTGAAGGCTTCCACTGCGGTTTCCACGGTGCCATAAGCTGTAATGAGAATGACAAACGTTTCGGGGTTGAGTTGTAACAGTCTTTCAGCAACTTCAATGCCATCCATACCGGGCATTTGAATATCCGTGAAAGCGATATCGAAGGGCGTGGTCTCAGCGAGTTTCAATCCTTCCAGCCCGTTGGCAGCAGTGCGAACTTCGTACCCTTCCTGTTCAAGAAACTCAGCGAGCGAAGCTCGGATGAGCGGCTCGTCTTCAATAATGAGCAGCCTGGCTGCCGGCTGGTTATCGCTGTTGTTGATGCTCTTGGGCGTGATCGCCATGACGATCGGCTTTCAGGGGAAAGTGAAGTCGGAAGGTGGAGCCTTGGCCTGGCTGGGATTCCACGCTGACGGTACCACCCTGTTGTTCTACAAGGCGGCGCGTCATGAACAGCCCCAAACCGGTGCCATGAGGCTTGGTAGTAAAATAAGGCTGAAAGAGCTTGTCGTTGATTTCCTGCGGAATGCCACATCCATCGTCGTGCACTTCAACACAAACTTCGGAAGGAGTAACCAGGCCTTTGATTTGCACCGTACCTCCTTTTTCGGTGGCATCGATCGCATTCAGAATCAAGTTGAGCAAGGCCTGGGTAAGCAGGTCACGGGCGACATTTAACCTTGGCATTTCTGCCGGCATCTGGCTGACGACCGTTTTGCCTCGATTGGATTGATAATACTTGGCGATGCTGAGAGCTTCCTGGACGACACTGGCCAGGTCAGTCATCACTTTCTCTGCGGTAGCGGGTCGGCTGAAATTCATCAGTTCCCGCAATGTTCCTGAGATGCGATCAAGTTGCCCACCAACAAGCTTGAGTCTTTCCTGTACATACGGATCATCAACTCGGCGTTGCACCAGTTGCACCAGGGAACTGATGGAGGTGAGCGGATTGCCGACTTCGTGGGCGATGCCGGCAGCCAGCAGACCGAAAGCAGCCATCTTTTCCTGATGCATCAACAAAGCCTGGGCTTCCTGCAGTTCCTTGGTACGCTGTGTAATGCGGTTTTCCAGTTGGCCCTGGTAATCATGCAGTTGCTTGTTTACTTCAATGAATCGATCACTGGTACGGTGCAGATACCAGGCCAGGGTAGAGGCAGCCCAGGTAACCCAGCACATTACCACAATGTTAAGCATGACGCTGGGCACATCCTGCTGATCGCTGGGCACCATGAAAAAGAGCAGAGTGAAACTGACACAGTGCATGAAACAACTGATATAAGGAACGATTCGAGGATACCGGATGGCAACCACCAGCAGCGAAAGGAGGTAAAAGAAACGGTACGGACTGTCCAGGCCATGATCGTATCGGCAAAGCAGGGTGATGAAAATGGTTTCCAGAAACGAGACGATCAACGGAAATCGGGCAAGCAGAAAAACCTCGCCTCGAAAATAGTACCAGGTAACAATGGAAGTATAAACCAGGCCAACCGAGAGCAGGATGTTCAACAGCAACGGTGAATCGGGCTGTCGGCCTGGCACGTTAGCCAGGAAAAAGCCGACCAGCAGGCCGAACCATTGAATTTTAACGAGCAGGCCGGCGGCATCGCGATCCCACTCGCTGGCCGGACGGGATGTCCATTCCCGCATCGGGGTGATGAAATGTTGCCAGGGCATAGAGGTATGATAGGTGCTGGCGGGTATATTGTGGCAAGTAGTCAACCTAGAAGAGTGCGGCATAAGATGCCAAAGAAGCAAGTAAGCACATCAAGGAAATAAGGCCGAGAATAATCCCGGCCTTACATTGCATGGAAGTTAAGCTATCGATAGGTAACGCATGGATGATTGAAATTCCTTCCAGGTCAGCGTGATGTAGCCATCGTTGACATTTCCGGAACCTGAGCCGCCATCGACACCCCAGGGATTACGAACCACTACAAATCGAGAATCGATGAACGGAGTTTCGAACCCGAATGCTGCAATCACGGTATAGGAGTGATTCGTTACCAGTTTTGTCGTGGAGGTTTTTTTGACGTTCGTTGCAGACACGACGAGTTGATTTCCAGCAAGTGCATTCTGGATCGCATAGAAGTCTTTGTTGGCCACGGAATACTGGCTCTTGGCCGTTTTCCCGGTTAGTGCCAGGATAGCTTCGTGTGGGAAGCAACTGCCAGTGCCCCCTTTTTGCTGTATCCAGGCTCGTTGCAGGAGGATGACCCAGGATTCACCTTCCGAAGAAACTCCCGGATCATTGGATGTAACCGTGCCATCGAAATTGACAGTTCTCCATTGCCATGCATTGTTCTGCCAGAGCTTAACCTGGTAGGTTGGTGTGCCATCAGCACGATAACCGTTGTAGCGAATCTGTTGGGAGAAGTTGTAGCCATCGCCAGCTAACCCTGCAATCGAAGCAAGCAGGCTACAAGTGGGCGATGCCTGTTGATCAATGTCTTCCATAGACATTCCTGAAACGAACATTACATCAGCGTTCCAATCTTTGCCTGATCCTCCATCAGCTATTTCCTGGAACAGGCGGTTACCATCATCCAGAAAGTCGTTGTCTGATTCGCCAAACAGAAAGTCGAGATCACCATCGCCAAAGAGCAGGTCATTTCCGCTGCCCCCGTAAATAATGTCGCTTCCACCCTTCCCAAAAATGCGGTCGTTCCCCTCCTCACCAAAGAGCGTGTCGGTAACGGATGAACCCACGATCCTGTCGTTGTTAAGTCCGCCATGAATTTCACAGTGTTTCGATACCGCACTGGCATCAATCGTATCGTTGCCTGCCAACCCATTGATGCGAATGGCCTGAACTTTGTTAACATCAAACGTGGCTTTTACCCCTGAGACAGAAATTTTCGTAGCTGTCTGTTTGAGAATGATATTATCAGCAGCCTTGGTACCGATTACTTCCAGTATGCCGTTGTTCAATATGGCTGTCGTGGGAACAGTTCGGTCTTCCAATGCGTCGAAAGAAGGGCGAAACAGGTTTTTGTTGACGTGTGACATGGCAGTTCCTTTGAGTTTGAGAAGTAAGTTGCGTCTCATCCTTCTCTGCGGAAGTACCAAGCCATTCTGCTACGATATTTTTTCAGTTTGTTTCAAAATTCGAGCAAGCGTCGTAGGCAGGTGAGCAGCCTGAATCCAAAAACTAGAGAAAACCGCAGCAGAAATGGTTCCTGTTGCCGGTGAATCAGTAACGATAACGACACCAAGTCGGAAATCATTTCATCCACGCTTTCTGTGTAGTACAAGGAGATTGTTGTGGTTTCAGCTCAGCAGATTCTTGAATGAAAATCTTCAGTTTTTCTAACTTGCTGACAGGTAGTATCGAATACAAACTCCCCTGCTACAACCCATCCAGTCGCTACGTGTAGATTCCCAGGCACGATGCGTCATGATGCGGAAATATCTGGGATTTCATGCAGTAAGTTCGCTGGCTTTTTTCTGCTCATTCAGACGAAAGTAGACTTGAACACAGACCATCGGCACATGGATCGTGCCAGGTCGCCCAGCGACCCGTTGCCAGGAGGGCATTCGACATGGCTCGCAGTATTTTGACATCCCGAATCTTCCACAGCCTATTACTCGGTACTGCCACGGTCGGCCTGTGCCTGGTAAGTGTAGCGCCTGGCGCTGCCCAGGATAAAGGCAAAGCACCAGCTGTGCTGCAGCAGGCACCAGCGGCCAGCAATCTGGTGATCACACTGGATGATGCCATCAATCAGGCACTGGACAAGCAGCCTGCCATCCGTGCAGCACGTCATTCGTATGAATCGAGTGTCGTTGCCAAAAGCGTGACCGACAGTCCATTCATCAATTTCGTTCCTGAAGGCCCCGTCCGTAAACAACAGGCCAATCGTGGTCTCAATGCTGCTGCCGCCAATGTGCAGCAGGTGGAAATGGAAACCAAGAATGCTGTGAACCGCACATACCTGAGTGTGATTTACGCTCGCGAACAGCTCAAACTCGCCAAGGATGCTGTGGAAACTCTCAAAGCAACTTACAAAGTTGCTGAACAGTTGCTCGCTTCTGGCGATTCCAAGAACGTCACCAAGGACGATCTGGATAAGCTCGATATCTACGTAAAACTGGCTGAATCCAAGGTTGGTGAAGCCGAAGTGGGTATGGCACGAGCCAAGGCTGCTTTGCGTGAAGCCATCGGACTGGAGTACAACACTCAATTTGAAGTGGATGATGGCAAGCTGACACGGTTCTACGATACCGCTCAGGAATACACCAAGTCGAATAAGGTTCGCCTCTGCTGCGTAACCGCTACCGACATGGCTGTGAAATATCGCCCAGAACTGGCCCAGGCATCCATCCTGGCTGATGTCAGTTGTCTGGAAGCTCAGGCCCAGAGCCGCATTCTGTGCCATTTCTATTCACGCACCTTTGCAGCTTCCTCAGATATTCATGCCAAAATACTGCCTTCCCAGGTAATCAATGGTGAATATAAGCCTGGTCCTGTTGGCCCAGAAATGCCTACATACCTGGTAGGCAACCGCAATCAGCGTGTGGAACGCGCCAATGCACTCTACTACCGGGCTTTGGCAGTGAGCGACAAGGCACGTGGTTTGGTTGCCTTGGAAGCTGAAGAGGGTTGTGCCCGGCTCAACCGCGCTTCTGAGCTGATTGAACTTCAGAAGATTGCTGTCGGCAAATCAGCCACTCTTTATAAGAATGCTGAGAAATTCTTCCGCCAGGATCAGCTCAAAACCGATGCCTTGCTTACCGCCTATGGGCTGGATGTGAAAAACAAATCTGACCTGAATGAGGCTTATTATCAGTTCGGCATGACACTGGCTTACCTGCAGCGGGCTACCGCGGGCCATCTCTGGGAATGCTTCATTTCAGAGAACAAGTAACGAGTATGACGCTTGTGAGTTGAGCGAGACCTTAATTCTGCCTCAGATTCCTCTTGCCACCCAGACTGCCAGAACTTACAGGTGGTAAGTTTAAGAAGTAGCCTTTCGCTCAACTCACTGACTCACTCCCCTACCACCCTTGGACCCGCGAGCACCATGATGCATCATAGGCGTAGCTTCCTTTTTTTAGTTGCAGCACTTCCGCTTGCTGCAACTGTTCTGCTGGCTGGTGATAACACTGCCCCTGCAAAAACCTTCAAAATCACCATTTCCGATTCAGTCATACGAGGGCAGACCACACCGGCAGCAGCCATGATTCAGGTGCAGCCTTTGTCGGAATTGTTTGCCATGGTTGGTGGTGTTCGTCCGCAGTTCAGTTTTGAAAGTCCGGAACAACTCGCACAGAACATTCAGGAAGGCAAAGCTCAATTAGGTGTTGTAGCGGGCATTGAACTTGGCTGGCTGGGTGACAAGGCCAAGGGTCTTACCCCATTAGCTATTGCATATACCTCCGACATCAAAATGAAGGCATATGTACTGATGCGTAAAGATACGCATCATCGTTCCATGCGGGAATTACAAGGCAAGAAACTGGCTTTGCCTCGCCGCACCCAGCATCATGCCCAGGTTTTCCTGCACGACAGCATTAACCGGTTAGGCTGTCAACCCAATGGCTTCTTTGCCAATTGCCAAACTCCGCCTGATACGGACGCAGCAATCGAAGCAGTGTTGGATCGCGATATGGATGCCGTGGTGGTAGATGGAAGTGCCTGGGATGTTTTCCAGGAACGTAAACCAGGGCGAGCCAAGCGACTGATGGTGGTAGCTGAATCCCCCAACTTCCCGACTGCAGCATTGATCTACAAGCCAGGTAACATTCCCGAATCTGATCTGAAGAAACTGCGTGATGGGTTGTTCACTGCTCATCAGCAACCATTCTGCCGACAGATTCTGAACTTCTGGCGTATCAGCCAGTTTATTCCCTCGACTCCTGAGTACGATCAGTTAGTGAAGAACATCGTGAAGGACTTCCCTGAACCAATCATCCCTGCGACCTTCACGAAGTAACACCGTGGTTTGACATCACAAGCAGGGTCGGTCGAATGGATTTCGACCGGCCCTGTTGAGTTATTATTGTTGCGACTATCTGCAATTGCATTGAAATTCCTTTCCTGCTAAAATAATTACTATTAGCCGCTGCGCTTGTATCAGACGACATGGAGGTCGTGCATGAGACTGTCAAAGAATTTATCCCTATTTATTTACTGCCTGTTTGTCAGTCAACTCTGTGCTCAGGTCGTGCCCTACACAGCGAAGCCATCCAGTAGTAGTTCGAGTAGTAGCATGAGCAGTGCGAATCCATCCCAGTCGTTGATCAATTTTTCGATGTTGAGTTGGCGTATCGGTCAATTGTCGCCCGCGAACGCTTCCATAACCACATCTAGCACTTCGTCATTGCCACAAGCGCCACTGGCTGTTACCGCCCCTCAAGACCCCTTTGTTGCACCAGCCATCAGCTTGCAGGGTGGGCTTTCCAATTCGTCTATCATTACGACAACAGATACTCCGTCGACCATTCAAACTACACCTATGGGTCGTTGGTCCTTCGCTCCCTATTTCCTCCGCTTCAACTCCCTGGCGCCTGATCATGGGATCAGTACTACGGTGAACACGCCGAATGTACAGGAAAGCAGCAGCGTGGGGTTATTTGATGTCAACAAATACGATACCAGCGTACAGCCTTTAGCCATGTCGGTTCCCGAACCGGGCACTCTTGTGTTGTGTGGCAGCATGGCACTAGCTGCAGGTTACTTCTGGTTACGCCGGAAGCCGACCTCGCCTGCTGGATGTTCAGAGCAGGAGCCAACGAAGGATAATGCGGAGTTGTGTTTGTCGAAGTAGTTGTAACACACTACCCCTGGCCGAAAGTCAGGGGTTTTTCGTTTTCAGTATTCCAATATGTTGTTCTGCTTCTGACGGTATCACCGAACTCGGTGAACATTGGCCGCTGACTCAGGTTCCTCCGTTGCGAGGCGATATGGTACGCAGACCGCCTACCACCACGATGCTTAGCAGAAAAATCCAGAACACCCACGGAGAGCGGGATTGTTCGGTTGCTTCATTAGGTGCGTTCATATGCATACTATTCCTGCTGGCATCATCGTGTCGGCAATTCTATCATATCCCAAGCCCACGTGTTGAACGAGAAATCTCATGCGACGAGTCGCCCTCTGCCTGATGGCACACCCTGATGATTGTGAATTTCTGGCAGCAGGAACGCTAGCCTTGCTGGCAGAACGGGGCTGGGAAATTCACATTGCCAGCAGCACTCCGGGCGATGGGGGCAGCGCGACGCTGAATCCAATTGAGATTACACGCATCCGTAGGGAAGAAAATGTGCGGTCTGCAGCGATGATCGGGGCACAATATCATTGTTTGGAGTTGCGGGATATTCATGTGACTTTTGATGCAGATTCCATCAGGCGGGCGGTAAGTCTGGTCCGGGCGATTGCACCCACCCTGATGTTCACCCATGCCCAACAGGATTACATGCTCGACCATGAAGTAACTGCACAGTTGGCCCGGGCAGCTAGTAATGGCTGCATCGTACCTAACTGTGGCAACGGCCCAATACTCTCAGGCTCGACCATTCCTCATCTTTATTATGCAGACCCGGTGGGCATCGTGGATCACGATGGCAAACTGGCTCAATGCAGTGTAGGCATCAATATCACATCAGTGTATGCGAAGAAGATGGATATGATCTGTGCTCATGCTTCGCAGCGAGATTGGCTTAAGGCCCATTACGGCGTGGATGAATATACGCGCATGTTAGATGAATGGTCAAACCGTCGAGGCAAGGCAATTGGTGTTGAACGTGCTGAAGGTTTTCGCCAGCACAGGGGATATGGTTATCCTACGAATTGTTTGTTGAAGGAAGTGCTCGGAGAATTTACAAAGAGCGAATAACGATAAGCAAACGTGGAGCTAACATGAATTTTCTATCTACAGTTGCCGATTCTTATGCCGGAACGTTTTATCCATCTGGTTGGGACTATCCAAAAATTGACAGATTAACTGCGATGTCACTGGAACAGATGCAGAAACGTCAGCCTTACTGGCATCGTGATTTCCAGTGGGATATATGTCGTGATAGTTCTGGCGGTGTGGAAGCCATGAATGCGAAAATGGGTTATGAGATTTTTTGTCAGATACAGGAAACAGCTCAGGCGAAGCGGGAGCTTGCACTAATTCTGCCTGTCGGTCCAATGGGCATGTATGACTGGGTGGTTTACTTTTGCCAGAAGCACAACATTTCCTGCAGGCACGTGCATGGCTTCAATATGGATGAGTGGTCCGATGAACTGGGGAACAGCGCGCCGAGCAATGCACCGGGCAGTTTTCAGGGTGCAATGGAAGCGGCCTTCTATGGGCCATTAGGAAAACTGACGTTTCCGAAATCGCAGCGGTTCTTTGCGACACGGAAACTGTTGCCCACTTATCCAGACCGTATCAGCAGGCTTCGTAAAGATGGAGCAAAACTGGTGGTGGTCTATGGCATAGGCCGTGCCTGCCACATTGCTTTCTGGGAGCCTCACTTTGCCACTGAGTTTACAAGTGTGGAAGCATGGCGGAAAGAACCCTATCGACTGGGTGCCCAGTTGCATCCGCTGACGATTGAACAAAACTCATTGCACAGCTTTGCGAGTAGGCTTACCCTGATTCCACTCCGAGCCAATACCATTGGCCCGGGGCTGTTCACACAAGCTGATTACGGAATTGGCGGAGCTGATGGCTGCCAAGGCAACTTCAACTGGCAAGGCCAATCGGTACGCATGACGCTGCACTATGGTCCTGATCCTTGGGTACCGAGTTCATGGATGCCCACCATGCCTGGCCGGTTGTTTGTGATACAGTCGGTCGCAGGTCCATTGACGGCGGAAGCGCATTGATTGAACTTTTTATCAGAGCAAACCATATCATCTTGACATCACGATTTCGGACACGTGTAATTCAAAGTTGCAAGAAGCCCTCTCACCTTTTCAGCGATCAAGTCACGTACCTTCCGGAATTCATCATCAGACAGATGCTTGGGATCAGGAATGCCCCAATCCTCGCGAAGTTTCGCCTTCACCCAGGGACATGAATCGCCACAACCCATAGTTATTACCGCATCAAACTCAACCTCTGGTAAATGGTTTAATGGTTTAGAATGATGTGTGGACAAGTCATATCCCAATTCCTTCATGAATTCAATGGCCCGTGGGTTGACCTGGCCTGAAGGCTTTGAGCCAGAGCTATATGCTTCAAAGTGATCCTTCCCATACATGCGAGCGAAGGCTTCAGCCATCTGACTACGATTGCTGTTCTCGATGCAGACAAACAGAATTCGTTTCATATTCGCTCCAGATGGCTGTTCGCCTTGCAACGATTTACTTGACCGCGTAAACCTGCACGCTGGCAGCATAGTCGTTCACGTTATATCGTTGCAGCAACTCTGCGAGGCTACTGTGTACTTCGCTGGTTGATCCGCAACACCCTTCATCAATTATCGCAAGCGGATTATTGGGGCTGGTAGAAGGGGAACAGCACGCCGACTGACCTTCAACCTGCGAGTAGGCATTTAAATCCTTCCCGGTATCAACAACCTCAACTGCCTTGAATCCTGCAGCGTTCAATCCCTGGCGATACTCATCGAAGGAAATAGCTCCGGCTATGCAGCCGACATAGGCGAGCAGATCTTTTCCGATCTCTGCAGGTAGTGCATTCTTCAACGCAATATCAGAAACGGCCAGCCGACCGCCAGGCTTCAGAACTCGATGGATTTCACGGAATACATCCTGTTTGTCAGGGGCCAGGTTGATAACGCAATTACTGATGACACAATCCACGCTGTTATCGGGCAGTGGAATTCGATCAATCGTGGACTGATAAAACTCAACATTGGTGAAGCCTTGCCTGGCAGCGTTGGTTCTCGCACGATCAAGCATCTCTGGAGTCATATCGATACCGATAGCTTTCCCCGTGGGTCCAACTTTGTTGGCGGCTAGAAAAACATCAAGTCCGCCTCCGGAACCAAGGTCAACTACCACCTCGCCTGGCTTGAGATGTGCTGTTGCAGTCGGGTTGCCACACGAGAGTCCCATATTGGCTTCTGCCGGTATGCTGGCGAGTTCTTCAGCAGAATAGCCGAAAGCCTTGGCAACCGCATGAACACCGGCATGTTCACTGGAAAGAGAACTGCTGGCTACGGAACCGTATTTTTCCTTGATGGCTTTTTCGATGGTCGTACTCATGACAACGCCTGCTTTCGTAATGGAGATGGTGAAGAATTTTGCGATACATCGGACATCAGGCAGAGCGCCAGGTCGAGTAGCGGAGCAACGCATGCATTCATCACCCGATACAAAATGTGGTTCCCGACACGACGTGATGTGACCATCCGGGTGTCGTGCAGTTTCTGTAGCTGATTGGAAACCGCCTGTGGTTTCATGCCCAGCGTTCTGGCAATATCGGAAACTGATGCTTCACCAGACCTTATGAGATGATGCAACAGCCGGATGCGTGTATCATTGGCCAGCACTTTGAAGAGTGCCATGATTTTTACAGCATCCAGGAAGCTCAAAAGGGGTTTGGTCTGGAGTGCAGCAATAATTGGACAGCACTCAGTAGAGTTACTGAAACAGCGATCAGTTTTGGATTTCGAAGCCATAGGACAACCTTCAATCTACTATTACATGATATAGTGTAATAGTTTCATGTCAAGGTGCTCCCTTGAATTCGTATGGATGCAGAAAGCGAGCATTTTGTGGCCCAGCAGGTGTATAATGCGGCATGCTGCGATTTTTTCTTGCACTTGCTGGTTATCTCTGGGCGTTACCTTTAACACTGCTCGGCCTGTTCTTGGGGATTTTGACACTACTGACTGGTGGGCGTGTGCAAATCGTTCGTGGTGTGATCGAATTCTGGGGCGGGGTGATGAAATGGTTCCTGAAACACCATCTGCTGGCAAAGGGCGCTGCAGCGATGACGCTCGGCCATGTCATCTTCGGCCAGGCTAGAGACGATCTTGATTTTGCCCGCGAGCACGAACATGTACATGTCAGGCAATTCAGTCGCTGGGGCATCTTCATGGCACCGGCTTACCTGGGATGCAGTCTGTATCTCTGGCTGGTAGGCAAGAATCCCTATCTTGATAATCCATTCGAGAAGGAAGCGTATCGGGTCAGTGGAAGTTAGATGACAGATGTAGATTGAGCTATCACAGCTCATTCCTTCATATCGCAAGTCTCCTTTCAGTATCATCCGTAAGATGATGGTGTCTCGCCACTATATTGCGAAGATATGGAAATCATAATTATCCTTACCTTGATTGTGCTCAACGGCGTTCTGTCGATGACGGAACTGGCCATGGTGTCAGCACGGAAATCGAGACTGCGAAAAGATGCTGATGAAGGGCATCGGTCAGCTCAACTGGCACTGCAACTCGCGGAGAAGCCAGGCAGTTTTCTGGCAACAGTGCAGGTCGGTATTACCCTGATAGGCATCATAGCAGGCGTGTTTGGAGGAGCAACCTTGGCTGGCTCGCTGGCAACAGTGTTGTCCAAAGTAAGCTGGCTTGCTCCTTATGCTCAGACGATCAGCCTCGTCCTCGTTATTCTGCTCATTACCTACCTGTCTCTGGTGATTGGGGAACTGTTGCCCAAACGATTGGCGCTCAGTTACCCGGAAGCCATTGCCCGCGGAAGTGCACGTTTTCTGCAGATTTTCTCAACATTATGCAGGCCCATTGTCTGGTTCCTCGATCGCTCGACTGATGCCCTGGTCTTTCTATTTGGCATTAAAGAACGCCATGAGCCGGATGTCTCGCAGGAAGACATTGCTTCCATGGTAGTAGAAGGTACGAGAACAGGTGCTATCGATCCGGAAGAGAAGGAGATTATCGAACGACTCTTTCAGATGGGTGACAGAACCCTGTCTTCCATCATGACGCCTCGCAACGAGATCATTCACTTGAAAAAGGGAATGACCACACCCGATGCCTGGGAACTCGTGATGTCGGAGCCGCACCAGCATTTCCCGGTGTTCGAAGAATTCAAGGATGAGCCGGTAGGTATCATCTCTGCCAAGGAACTCGCCGCATATCAATTGGAAGGTCTGGGTGGTAACTGGGAATCGATTATTCAGCCGCCTTTGATTGTTCCTGTTTCTGCCTCGCCCTTCAGAACGCTTGATCAGTTCAAGCAACACAAAGTGGCGATGGCACTAGTTGTGGATGAGTTCGGCAGCTTTGTCGGTATCGTAACCCTGCATGACATTATCGAAGCATTGGTAGGTGATATCGACGATGTGGATGAAGAGCCTGCAGGTGTCACACAAAGAGAGGATGGCAGCTATCTAGTTGATGCATCATTAGCTGTAGAAGATGCATTCAGACACATTGGCTTGGATGCTGAAATTGAGGAAGAGAAAGGGCAGTATCATTCTGTGGGTGGTTTCGTTTTCAAGCGTCTTGGACACATGCCAAGACTGGGAGAGCACTTCGACTGGAGAGCTTGGCGGTTTGAAGTGATCGACCTCGATCGCACGAGGTTGGATAAGATTTTGGTGAGTAAACTTTCAGGCAATCCTGTCGATTCTCCACAGAATGAATGATAACTGAATCGTTAGCAGTGAGATGTATCATGCATTCAGCCTTCGCTATCACACTGGAACAAGCACTCAAACTGGGGCCACCTCCTGCAGGAAACCTGGCGGTGCCGGTGTTCGAACACGGCACTCTCAATGCCGAGTTATATTCTCCCAGAGGGCATGATCCGCAACAACCTCATACCCGTGATGAAATCTACGTGGTTGCTCGAGGGAAGGGATTGTTCTTTAATGGCGGTGAGCGCGTTCTGGTGCAGCCAGGCTCATTTCTTTTTGTTGCAGCAGGGCAGGAACATCGCTTTGAACAGTTCAGCGACGACTTTGCAGTCTGGGTATTTTTCTATGGGCCCGAAGGCGGCGAACAGAGCGCTACTCTGGAAGCAGGACAAACTTGCCGGTAAAGCCAACACAGGGTTGTGATCGTTCGTAAATCTCGCTCTGCATTTCAATACGGCCTCGGCCCATATTGTCGTACATCTGTAAGAGACGATCAAGGGCGGCTTCACTCGGGTAATAGCATTGAGCGATGAAGTCGCGAGTGACAGGACGCACAAACGAAATATTGCTTTCCTGCACCATGATGCAGGCGGAACGGTCTCGCTGTTTGAGCATCAGCCAGAGCATTCCCCAACAGGCCAGGGTAGCGGCTGAACTCAGGCTGCCTCCAAAGGCGGTGGCGGCATGGTTGATATTGGGTTCCAGGGGCGCGCTCAACAGCAGCCCTTTACCATTGCATTCCATCACCTTCAGACCCATGCAACGGGTCAGCGGGATGTTCTCATGCAAAATGGATTGAAGCTCGGCAAGCAGGGTATCGCTGATAGTCTGCACCATATCGGTCATTAATCGAATGTTCTGGATGATAAACTTTACTGATTTTAGTTTCTTTAATGTCATCAAGGCGAGAGCATTTGACAGGAGAAAACAAAAGAACCGCGCCTGCCAGATGTTATAAACGGACAACAGGCGGAAAGTTGCATTTAGCTTCCTGAATGATTAATTCCTGCTCGTTAATTCACTCAGCTTCTGCCTTAAATAAGTCGCCCGCTCAACGTTATGTTCTTCGTTAGTCAGATCTTTACCAGTCAGCTTGATGAGGTGTGAAGGCTGGGTTTGCAGGAAGAGCATATTTAGATGAGGAATCGTCAAATCCTCAACCATTTCAAGCGTGATGCCCAATCGGACGGTGGAAAGCAGGTCCATCATTTCATCGGCGGACATCATGGTGGCAGCTTTCAAGGTGCCATAAGCACGGGAAACCTTGTCCTGTACCAGAGGCTGGTACTGCTGCATCAGTGCTTTGCGTGCTTCTCGTTCGTAGGTGATGATCTGAGGAATCACTTCGCGGATTTCTTTCAGAATGGTGCCTTCATCCTTGCCCAAAGTGACCTGGTTGCTGATCTGATAGAAATCGCCTGAGGCGCGAGTGCCTTCGCCATAGAGTCCACGAACTGCGAGGTTAATCTTTTGCAATGCCCGGAAGACTTTCTCCAGTTGCTTGGTGAACTGCAGAGCAGGCAGGTGCAGCATCACGCTGGCCCGCATGCCCGTGCCGACATTGGTGGGACAGGCAGTCAGATACCCAAACTCTTCACTGAATGCATAGGAAATGCGTTCTTCCACTTTGTCGTCGAGTTGATCGATATCCTGCCAAGCTTCATCGAGTTGAAAACCGCTGCGTAATACTTGCAGACGCAGATGATCTTCTTCATTGACCATGACTGAACGCGTTTCGTGTGCTTCAAAAGCAACTCCACGTGGCCCTTCAGTTCCTGCCAGTTCCCGGCTCAGGAGCTGTCTTTCGCGAAGAAATTCTCGGTCCACCGGAGAAAGTGTATGTACGGTCAGGTACTTGAACTCAAATCCCCAGTCTTTGGAGGAAAACCGGTCGCGAATAAGTGATTCAAGTTCGCCACGCTGCATTGCCGAGGCACGGTTGGTGAAAGGAAAGTTGACAATGTTACGGGCCAGACGGATGCGTGATGAAACGACGACATCCGATTCGGGACCTGTACCACGCAGCCATTCACCTGAGGTGCGAGCCAGTTCTTCAAAATCAAAAGTCATCCGTGGTGTTCCTTATGTCGAATCAGGTCGCGTAGCTCGGCGGCCCGCTCATAGGCTTCCAATTTGACTGCTTCGCTCAATTGCAGGCGAAGTTCCTGCAACTCAACGGGTGATATTTGTGATCGTTGCCTGGGGCGCTTTCCAGTGTGCACCGTTTTGCGATGAATCCGTTCAAGTAAAGGCAACAGGCCTGGGCGAAAGGCCTCATAATCATGTGCACAACCCAGTCTACCTTGAGAACGGAATTCAGTGTAGTGCATTCCGCAGGAAGGACAGATTAATTGACCAGGTTTATCAATACCTTCTGTGCCATACTTGGTGATGATTTTTTGGACAATGGCGGAAATCTGCAGTTCCTTGCCTACCAGCAGGTTTTCCTTTTCCGCACAACTGATGCATAAATGAATTTCAACTGGCTCCTGACCTGCCACGGGATGACCGAGATGAACCGATGCAGGCTCACCACATTTTTCACAAGGCTTCATGGGTTCCATCCGAATACGATATCGTTTCGAGCATCCCTGCATAGGTAGCGATCATGAATCAACAACAGGAGTTCTCGTATTTTCCACCCACTTTTCCATAGAGGAAAATGCATGAACTATCATTCTGGTGTTTACTTACGCTCTTTCAATAGGCTTGTTGGGAAGCCGGTTGCATGCGAGTTCATCATCGAAACTCCTCTGTTTCCAAATTTCTAATCTGGTCGCGGATCTGAGCAGCCTGCTCATAATCTTCCCTGCCAATGGCACCTTGCAACTGTTTTCGTAGAGCACTGAGTTGTGTGCTAGCTGCGCTCTGGGGGTATTTACGCCGGGGTGATTTACCCAAGTGCCTGATTTCTCCATGTATGTTTTCCAGCAGAGGAAGAAGTTCCTTCTTGAAGACTTCGTAATCGTGCGGACAACCAAGCCTGCCCGTAGAACGAAAATCTTTGAAGGTGATGCCACACTGAGTACATTCGAGCCGGTTGAGTGCTTCGAATTCATCAGTGTCTGCAACTTTTTCCACTGGCTTGGGTTCAGGCAGCTTTTCACCTGATACCAACGCTGGTTCGTACAGATGCTTCTGTGCACATTCTTCGCAGAAATGCAACTCTTCAATCATTTTCGGACCGACAATTTCTGTCAGATGCAGGGTCGCAGGTTTGGGGCACCGTTGGCAGCGCACGCTGAATGATCCTCCATAATGACAAATCAATTCTAACCGGCGGAGGGATTAGTAGCAATGGCGAGGTTGTGGAGAAAGAACATTCGGTTGGCCGTGCTGGATGATCCCGGAAAATGTATCAATAAAAAGAGCGAACGACTTTTCATCTAACTGTTCAGACCATGTGCATTTCATGATGAACCAATTAATCTGCATCCTGATGTTCATGGCTAACACAACACATGATACTGTGGTTGGTTTCAAATCCTACTGGCTGAGTGACCCGGCTCGGACGTATCGCACTGCTTTTGATGACGGCAAAACCTATGGCCACCAAAAAAGTGCCAGGCCAGTTTTGGTCAATCTGTGGTATCCGGCCAAGCCAGGCGGTACAGCGATGACGCATCGTCAATACCTGGAAATCACTCCAGACGATGCTTTGCTGAAACCACTCGCAAAAGCCTTGGTGGAATACAATCGCAATGTAATCTGCCAGGAATTATTGGGGGTTGAGATAAAGCAAGCCAGTGAAGCTCAAAAGCAATCCTTGGACAAGGTATTGCAACGACAGACAGGTTGCTTTCGGCATGCACCACTTGCTACAGGAAAATTTCCACTGTTGATCTATCACAGCGGGGCAGGGTCGTCGTTCGAAGATAATGCAAAGCACTGCGAAGAACTGGCCAGGCATGGTTATGTGGTGATGGGCAGCGCCTTTCAACATGCGGATGGTTCGTCGTTTAATGTCGATCCGGAAAATGCAGGGCGCGATTTTGAGTTTTTGCTTCGCCATGCCGCCAGTCTGGACATGGTTGATATGAAGCACGTCGGGTTGATAGGCCACAGTGCTGGTGCCCATGCATCCTTGATCTATGCGGCACATGCTGGCGTGGCGGTTGACGCAATTGTCTCCCTGGACACGACACAGGACTATGTCACACTGGCAGATCCTCGTTGGCATCTGCTGGTTGATGAACTGACCAAAGGTCAAAAGCAACTCAAGACGCCGGTTCTGTTTGCTGCTGGTCCAACGGCGCTGTTTGAATTAGCTGATACTCTCGATCAGAGTGAGCGTGTCTATTTCACTATCCCGGGACTTGATCATAACGATTACATTTCGCAGGGCGTTTGGGCTGCAACTATTGTCAGTGAACAGGATACAGGAAATGCCAGCAAACGCGAGAAAGCCGCTGAGGTTCGAAAACAGAATCGAGAACTGCAGCGCGTCGTGGAACTATACTTGGCTGCCAAATTGAAAGGCGATGAAGGGGCATGGAAGCAGTTGCAGGCATTGCAACAGAATTTGCCTGGCAAACAACCCTATGTGGAACTGATGCCTGCAGGCAGCAAAACAGGCTGGGCTGCAATAACTACACTGACTCCGCGAAAGCTATTACTGGTTTTGAAAGAGCAGGGTGTAGCAAAAGCCGTTGAACACTTGAAACAGGCAGACAAAAAGGAAGTCATGCTGAACAATCCTTACATGGCATTCAATCTGCTTTACTATCTCTCCTTTCATCAGCAGCCTGAAGCAACGAAACAACTCTTCGAAGCGTTTCTGGCACGAGGTGTCGATTGCAGATCAACATTGGTGGCACAGGCAGAGATGTTTGCGAGCATGAAAAGACATCCGAGTTTCCTTGAAAACTGCGTTTGTTTGGGGCAGATGATTGGTGGCAAAGATAAGAAAGTCGCTGAAATGGTGCGAAAGCTATCCAGCAAAAATAAATAGTTATCGGGTAAATAATTGGTATAGCTTCGAGAAACGGTGATTATACTGCACAGATACCCGGTGCCTTTTGAGGTATCGATTGTGCCTGCCGTCCCGTGTAAGAAGTGTGGTCAACCATTTGAACCCCTTTCATCAGAAGGGCTATGTTCCGGTTGTTGTGCAAAGCACTCTAACCGCACACTTAACGCTACCCTTGCTTATCAGGGAATATCAGACACCACGGTGCATGATACCCCATCGTTTTCGCAGGGAGTGGTTGGCGATTACGAACTGATCTCTCAGATTGCCCAAGGCGGTATGGGGATCGTTTACAAAGCCAGGCAGATCAGCCTTAATCGCGAAGTAGCTTTGAAGATGGTGCCTGCCAGCAATTATGCCAATGAAGTTGCGATAGATAGATTCCGTGTCGAAGCAGAGGCGGTGGCTGCTCTCGATCATTCGAACATCATACCCATTTATGAAGTTGGTGAATTCCAGGGCCAGCCTTTCTACAGCATGAAGCTGGTAGGCAAAGGCAACCTGGCTGATCGGCTGAAGTCTCATGATCCTCGAGAGGGTGTGGAATCGTTAATCCAGATACTGGAAAAAGTGTGCAGAGCCGTTCAGCATGCACACGAACGGGGAGTGATTCATCGTGATTTGAAGCCATCGAACATCCTGTTGGAAAAACCGGATCAGCCGATGCTGGCGGACTTCGGGCTGGCAAAACGTTCCGGGCAGGATGCTACCTTGACAGGGATGATTCTCGGCACACCGCGTTACATGGCGCCAGAGCAGGCAGCCGGCCAAGCGAAATCAGCCACCACACGCACCGATGTCTACAGCCTGGGTGTGATTCTTTACGAGATACTGACAGGTCGCCCGCCTTACCTGGGCGATGATCCAATAGCGGTTGCCATGCAGGTTGTGGAAGCCAAGCCTGAACCACCCAGTCAGCTGCAACCTGGTACTGACCGCGGGCTGGAAGCAATCTGCCTGAAGTGTCTGGCGAAAGACCCGGATGATCGTTACACCAGTGCCGCTGTCCTTGCGGATGACCTTGCGCATTGGCTGGCTGGCGAACCGATTTCAGTGCGTCCACCGAATACCAGCCGACAGGTACTGGAGTGGTTACGAAAGCACAGCAGCGGTGCGATTCGGCTGATCACCATAGGAATGATTTCCGGGTTAATCATGTCGATCGCCATGATGATCGTCTTTATTCCGCAGGTAATGACCAGTAGTGAGCAATCATTGGAAAAATTTCCCTCCGTTGCGAAACCCTTGTTCTTACGTTGGCTGGATTGGAAATCGCTACGAGAAATCCCGGAATACGTCGTATGGTTGATGCCCATTATTGCCTTGTTTTCCTGGATAATGCAAGGACCTCTGATTATGCTGCTGCTCCGTCCTCGTGCTAGCAATGGTGCATTGGCATTGGGCCTGGGATGTGGCACAATTTCTGGTATTACTGCCTGCTTTAGTGGTGTGGCACAGACGATAGTTCTTGCAAACGCTATTGTTCCACAGATCGAAAATATGCGTTGTATTTCATTGATGGGGTTTGACAATTCGGAAATCCGGGCCAATGCTCGGAAAGAACTGTTGGAACGATTACCCGATTTGCAGAAGATTCCAGACATGGAACAGAGTGGAGCTTTTTTGGGATATCTGGTTTCCATGCAGGTGCTGGGTATTTTTGAAGGTGTAATGCTGGCGCTGCTTTTTGTATTCGTACTTGGCATGACATCGGTGGTATGTCAAACGCTGGTTGCCTACTACCTGAGCAGGAGAGAGAAATCCTCTTGGTACGCGCTCATGTATTATGTTGAATTCGTCACGGCATTTTTGTTTTTGATTGCCTATCCCATCCATTTCGAGACCAACCTGTTGAACAATATAAGTTGGTTGTGGTGTATTCTGGCTTGTGCAGTGGCTATTGTGGGTGCCATCCACCGATGGGGATTGATCTTGCGGCTGGGTCTTTATGTTCTCTGTTTACTGGGACTCATACTTTTCCCAGTTGGAGAAGCAGTTAACACAAAACCCGCATGGACTGTATATCTACTGTTCATGCTGTATTTCGCATGGCAGGTGATTCGCTCCTGGAGGCAGTTTCGGAAAACTGAAAAGAGTACTTTCAATGACAAGGCACTTACCCTCGCTTGAAGTAAATGCTGAAATGAGTGCCGAAGACAGGAGTTGAACCTGCACCTGGTTTCCCAGACTAGAACCTGAATCTAGCGCGTCTGCCAATTCCGCCACTTCGGCTCGGATTGCTGATTTATTCAAGCGGATAAGAATGTCAACTGCTCCGCGATGAGTTCTTATTTAGCAGGAGCTTTTGGTGCCGCAGGGGCCGCATCAATTGGAGTAATCAACTGCATTCCGGACTCGCTGGAAAGGCGTTTCATGCCCAGGAAACGGATATCATTCATGATCCATTTGTTGCTGTTGATGTCATCTGTGGTGCAGATTACCGAGAAATCCACCCCTCGTGAATTTTCAACTACTGTTGTACAGTCAAAATTCAAAGTCCACCGTTTTCCATCCAGTTTGTCAGAACGTAAGCGCATGGGTTTCTGCAGACTCAAAAAAACAGGGCCTGTCTTATCTTGTGGACGGATATATCCCAGAACAGTCGAAAAATCACCGCGGTTATTTGTCGACAGCATCGGTTCATAAATTTCTTTTTCATCGTTTGCAATGGCGAACACAAATCGTTCTAATATCAGTTGCGCTCGATTGGATGCTGTCATCAGTTGTTCGCCATAGGAAGTATGCTGGAATTGTGTTGCATTGTTATCGATGCTCATAAACCAGTCACGTCGTACTCCTGCATCCGTCAGATAGTCTTCAGAAACTGCTGAAATTACACAACTACCATTGCCAATAGGTGAATTCAACAGATATCGAAACTTGTAACTGGTCGAGTTGTTCAGCGTTTTTGTTTCAAGAAGCATGTCGTAAGTCAAGGATGCCTGGTCGCGATATCGCATCAGGATTCCACAGATCGGATCAATCAGAAAGTTGTCAAATTGGCTTACATGCTTGGATGTTGGAAACTGTCTACGCAATCTTCCGTAATCTTCTGGATTGTAAGTGATCTCTCGTTTGCGAGGCGACATCATCAGTAGGAACGCAGCACCTGGTTCATTATGTTGCATTTTGTAAATCCATTGATCAACCGCAGACTTGGCTTCATTCTCCGTGATGTACTTAGTTACCGTCACCATGGTAATCCAGCCCAGGCCGCATCCCACGCTGATCACGATTGCCAGCATTGCAACGGCTTCGCCTGCAAGGTTGCCCTCCGATTGCCTGATCTGTCTGAGTGCCATGATGCTGATAATTGCAGCGGGCAAACAGACCAGAATCAGCAGCCACCAGAGACTGCTCATGGCGAAAATCAACATCGATGGTATTGCCAGGATAAGCCCGGCTACTGCCATGCGGCTGATCGGGCGATATTCAGTATCGGTTTGAACGGGAAGAGGCGTAATGATCGGCGAAGCCATAGCTATTCTCAATTGCAGCGAAACAACCAACTAACGATTGATATTGTGCAAACCTAGAGGGTTATACGCCAGTGGTGCCAGGGTAGTTCAGCTGTAAATCACTGCTAAGTTGCATGGAAATTACGAATTAAGATCTTGCTTTTGTTGTCGATCTTTCGGCCAGTTGCTGATTCATGATCGAAGAAGTATGTGGGACTCGCTGATATTAATGAAAGCTAGTCATCAGCTTTGAAGTAGGTATGTACCCTAGGGGTAAATGTTCTACTCACTGAATTTTACCCCAACAATATGCTACAGTACCTATAGCTGGGCAGGGTAGCCTTCTTGTTTCATGGATGAGATAGATAACTAGTCCTGATCTGTACATCGCCCGAGGTACCATGAAGCAAGCATATTTTGCCTCGCTGGATCGCTCGTCTGTTATGGTCAATGGTTCGACCTCCAGGCATGACAGCACGACGCATTCCATTTCACATGAATTCCGACCTTGTGCCGCCTCCAGTGGTGTGACGAATGAACAGCTATCCGCCTTGACGCCGCTGGTGCGCTACCAACCTCCCAGCCATGCCAATGGCAGTGCTCCAGTAAGTCTGGCCCTGCTGCATACGCCTGGAGTTGGTCGCGTACTGAGTCATGGTACCCTGGCACCTGCAGTTGATGGACTTCCCAGCCATAGTTTTACGCATGTTCTACTCGATGTACCTCCCACTCTTGATGCTCATCAGGCCATTCAGACATGGGGTAGTGACCAGTGGCAGAAGTCGGCCGCGGATGGTCTCGGTGAACTCAGCGATGCTCTCATTCCACCTGTATCGGTGGAACTCGATGATGCCAGTCTGACCAGTTTCCTCGGTGATGAAAAACATCGGGAATGTTTTCAGTTTATGCTCGCGGCGATTCTCAGCACTTCACATGAAAGCCATATCTTTGTGGCGGCACCTTCAAAACTGGTGGCCTTGTGTGTTTATGGTCTGACGAGGACATTGCCTGCCAGCATGCTCGAAACACTCACGTTCTCTACGTATGAACATGCACCACTGGAATCGCCCGCCCGCATTGTGGGAACGGTGCCTGATACGGAAGACCACGAACTGCCACCCACCTGTTACGATGGTGCAGGTGTAGGCATCAACTATTACACGGGAACCAAGACCAGTCTCGATCAGAATATCCCCTTCGTCGATTTTGCCATGCAGGTTCTTTCATCAGGCAACTTCGGTCCGCTCGATGATTTCCGCGCCACATGGCAACGGCTGGGTCTGCGTGACAATTCACTGATTGATGTCGTCTATCGGCTTGGCCGCGGGCCAGATGCTATCACCAAGGATGAAGCCATCAAGGCTTTGCAGGACAGTGCCCTCGCCTCCTGGGTATGTACGCGAACAGAATATCAACAGTTATTTCTCAACTGGGCGCTCGAGGATGTGGAATTTGCAACAGGCACCTTCCCCCGCGTTGTCAATGCCCTCAGGCAGAAGCCAGATCATCTCAACCAGATCGCCAAAACCATTCATGAAGCTGGATTAAAGGCACTACAAGAAGGCGACATTACTAGAACCCGCTGTGCGCTGGAAGTGATGTTGCCGGTCGCATCACCAGCGAGTGGACAGGGTATCTGGAATGAATTGCTGAACCGGAAGCTTGACCCTGAATCATTGACCTGGGACATGCGCTCGTACCTCATTCCCAAGTTCACCCGCTTGCGTCCGCTAAGCAATGGACAATCGCTCGATACGGAGATGAGCCGCTGGCTGAAGATACCAGCAGAAAAGCTGCGGATGCTGCTCGGCATGAGCCTGTCGCAGGGTTATCAGGTGGCAACCTGCATGGAACTGCTCAAGAGTACCGAGAATCTTGGTGCAGTAGCCCAGGCACTGTCGGCTAACAGGCCGTTGGCAATGGTTGTATTGCAGCAGTTGATTACGACACCTGAAGGCAAAACCGTTGCACCAGAGTTGTTTGCACAGATACTGAAAGAAGAGCCACAGCCGGGCTGGCTGCATGAGTTGTTCAATCTCGATCCACCAGTTCCTGCCAGCATTCTCAACCGCTGCATTGGCGCAGCACTCGATGTAGGTCCTTCGACACTTGATCCTGTACCCTTTGTCAAGGAACATGGTGCCGCCATTCTGGAAAGGCTCGATGGCCAGAGCAATCTGGATCGACTGGCTGGGCATCTGCTCAACGGCCAGGCGGGCGACTTGCTGGAAAACCCAGCTATTTATTCCTTCTTCCTTGGACTGGAAAGCCGATCCGGCATCAGCGGTCCGGTAGAAGAGCGTTTGAAGGCGATGCTCCTGGTAAATCGGTACTTCGAAATGCCTACGGTACGGCCCGATCAACTCAACATGATTTCGCTTGCCATGCAATTAGAGCCTAAATTGTTTGGCCCTGCAACCAACGCCCGGTTGTTACAAGCAGCTTTGTCGAGCATGGGAACTATTACTTTCCAAGATGAACTGGTCGCGTTGCTTTTGAGTTGGGGGCCGTTGTTTAATGGCCCATCGGCACTCTATCGAGAGTGTTTGAAGCAATGTCAGGAAAGTAAATATTTCTGGAAGCAGCCGGACCAGATACAGGCATTTCTGGCTGTAGCACTGGATGGAACCACCTCGGAAGCGTTGAATGCACAGACGGAAGGTCTGGAAGCCGAGGCCTACTCACTCGTCGAAAACATGGTACGGCGTGGAGGCCGTAAGGCGTGGGATGATATGAATGCCCGTCTGGCTGACTGGCCCCGAGCTGCCCGAAGGCAATGGCAGTTTCTCAGCCAGGCAGTATTGCCTGCCAATGGTCGGGGAGTCTCTCGCGATATAATTGCAGGTCTGGTTGGTGGAGGGGTCGTGGCTGTGATTGCAATCGTACTGAAAGTACTGGGGGTAATTTGATCGAGAATTAACCTAAACATGGGTGAGAGGTTTATTCTTCTCTTCTGCCAATTTCACAATGGTTCCCTGGGCGGTGGCGCACAGTTTTTCGATGCCATCGTTTACCACATAGATGTCGCAACGACAGACAGATTGTGTTCGGCCAGTGTAGATAGATTCTGCACGAGCCAGAAGATAGTCTCCCAATGCAGGTCGCACGAAGTTGATCTTGTATTCAGACGACACGCAAGGCACGCCGAGAGATGAGGCACCAGCAAAAGTCAAGGCATTGTCAGCAGCGTAACCAAGTACCCCGCCGTGTACAAATCCGTATTGCTGTTTCACTTCATCCGTGATAGGCGTTTTCAATTCGACCTTGCCCGGTTCAATGCTGATGAGTTCCGATTTCATCAGGATACTGAAAGGCTGGGCAGCCAGAATTTTCTTGCCGATGGACAGGTTATCGCTCATGTGCGGTCTTCTACGTAGTGAGAGTTGTATTATTCTACGGGAAGTTGCACTCTTGAATGACGATGCCCTTCGTTACATTCTCTACTTACTCTGATCCAGGTGATCGTACCACACATCTGCACCCTGTTCATTGTTTTCAATACCCGAAAAGAACGCAGCGACGATCGCATCAAAATCTGGATTTTCCGGCCCCTGGTAATCCATGATCTTGATTCGATATACCTTGAATTTCGAAGGGTCTTTGGCTCGTTTAAAAGGGGTGGCAATTTTGAATCTGATCAGTTCTGGATCAAATTGAACCGACTGGCAGATAATCGCATCCACATCTTTATCGTCTATAACTACTGATCCCTGAAAAACCACGACAGCATGAGATGCCTTCTCTGGATTTTCCCGTAACCATTCACTGGCTTGCGACAATCCTACATGAAGCGGTTCGGGGAGTTTCAGAATGTCGTGCGAACCATCTGCCTTTTCGTAAGCAAGGATGGGAACAATGTCTTCGCCCTGAAACACGCGATCAATATTATGAGCAGCTAGAAATCCGGAATACTGCGAGACGGCTTCCATATCAACGCTCCTTCGGAAGGATGCTTCAGGCTAAAGCCTGATTTGATCCAGTGCAAGAAAGAACTCGCAACAAAACTGACTACGTTCGATTTAATCCAGATTGATTGGTGGCAATTAGTGAGCTGGGAAGAATAGGAGCTTCGCGTAAATTTTGAAAGGTTTTTGTCTATTTTTATTGACGACTGATAAATCCCGGCTTAAGGTACGCTATCGGAATGGTTTTACTAAGTGACATGGATTAGTCTCGAAATCATGGAAAGGTGTTCTTCATGAGAAATTATTTGAGGCTGATGTCATGCTTTGCATGTATGTTCATCGTTTCGCCAGTCATGGCTCAGACCTTAATTCTTGCAGATGGCGATTCACTAAGCTTACAGTCATACAATTTGCAAACGGGAGCACAAAACTGGTCAGTCACGAGCTTTAGTTTAGGATATCCACTTTCGGTTCGGGATACCATCTGGTTGGGGCATCGGGATAATCTTGACTCAGCCATCGAATATAGTGTTGCTACTGGTGCGCCAACAGGGAACTCAGCAGCATTGAGTGGTGACAACCAGAGTCAACTCCTTGATGGCACTACTGACGGAACTTTCAATTACTCTGTTCGATTCCCAAACAGTGCCGTTTTCCGAGCAAATGGAGACTGGACCAACTCCACGTTTCTCTTTAATGCACCGGTGGGTGGTAACACTGCATTTGGAATCACTTACGATACAAGTTCAAGTCGATTGTGGCTGAATGCCGGCGGGAACTTGTATCGATATTCTCTGGCTGGTGTGGAGGAGTTTTCCTTTCCGCATACAGGTGGTAACGGTGGTATTGCGTTCGATAACTCCAATAACACATTGTGGATTGTCCCCAATGATCCGAGCGCTGATTTGCTCCAGTATGATACCAACGGTAATTTCCTCAGTTCTTTGACGGCACTTGGCCGTTCAAGCAATGTCTGGGGTGCAGAAATTCAGTTTGCAGCGATACCCGAACCCGGCACAATCGCACTGATTGCTGGTTTGGCAGTTACAGGTGGTGTTGGTGCCTGGTGGCGAAAACGCAAAAATAACAAATACTCAGCAAGCAAACGATAATCTGTGATCAACCCATGCTCAGAGCCACTGTAAGTTGCAAAGCTTACAGTGGTTTTTTCTTGGCATATTCAGATTTCTACATCATCCCTACCGGGTCAATATCAATGGTAACTTCAACTCCATCAATAGGCTGATACGCTGATTGAACAGTCTTGAGTGCAGCATGCAGCGTATGCGAGGTGCCGGTAAGAACTAGTAAATGATGACGATACCAGCCTTCCAGTTTCTTGAGGGGAGCAGCAGCGGGGCCGAGCACTTTCAACCCCTTACCAACATGAGGCTCCAATAGTTTGGTCCATTGTTCTGATTCTCGTTCCACCTGTATGGCATCACGGCTGCGGAAGATAATGCGTGCCAGGCGTGTGCTGGGTGGAAAGTGATGCAAGGTGCGTGCAGCTAATTCAGCTTCGGCAAAGGTAACGTAGTCATGTCTTGTTGCCAGCCGGATGCTGGGATGATCCGGGTGAAAGGTCTGAACGAGCACTTTACCACCATGATCGCCGCGGCCGGCACGTCCAGCCACCTGGGCCAGCAATTGAAAAGTGCGTTCACTCGCACGGAAGTCTGGTAGATGCAGAGCCTGGTCGGCATACACTACACCAACCAATGTCACAGAGGGTACATCCAGTCCCTTGGCAATCATCTGGGTGCCGAACAGAATACGAATCTCCCCGCTTTGAAAGGCTTTGAAGATCTTGGCATGGCTGCCTGTCTTCTTTGTGGCGTCAGCATCCATGCGTGCTGCGGCAACACCAGGGAATTTGACCCCCAGTTCTTCTTCCAGTTTTTCAGTACCAAATCCGTAATAACGTAAACTGCCCACGCCACAGGTAGTGCACCTTCGGGGTGGGGCCATCTCGAAGCCGCAATAGTGACACAAGGCGGTACCTGCCATATCCCTCTGCTCGCCACGATACCCCTGTACCCCATGTGCAACCTCGTTGCTAACTTTGTTTTTGCCATAGCGGTGGTAGGTCATGGCAACATCGCAGAATTTGCACTTGACCGTCTGACCGCAGTCAGGGCAAAACAGGCAGGTATCAAAGCCACGACGGTTGAGAAGGAGAATGACCTGTCCGCCTTCTTTCAATGCCTGCTGAATGGCAGACTCCAAGCTGGGGCCAATGGCCTTATAGGGGCCAGGTGGGATCTTCTCATGTCGCATGTCAATGACGCCAACTGGTGGCAACGGTCTGCCGCTGACTCGCACTGGAAGATCAAGTTGAGTATAGATTCCCTTTTTGGCATTGTTCCATGATTCCAGTGAAGGGGTAGCTGAGCCAAGAATGATGGGTATGCCTTCACGATGAGCTCTAACGATAGCGAGGTCACGACCATGATAACGAGGCGTTGCTTCCTGCTTGAAACTCTGTTCATGCTCTTCGTCAACAATGATGAGTCCAAGGTTGGCTGTGGGGGCAAAGACGGCACTGCGGGCGCCGACAATCACCGGCACTTTGCCTAGGGCGATGCGTCGCCAATGGCTGCCTCGATCGGCATCGGTCAAATGACTATGAAGGACTGCTACTGAACCGAACCGTGCTTCGAATCGCTGTACCGCCTGGGGCGTCAGACTGATTTCTGGGACCATCACCAGCGCCTGCTTGCCTGCCCGCACTACCTTGTCGATAGCCTGCAGATACACTTCGGTTTTACCTGAACCAGTAACGCCATAGAGCAGGAAAGCATGATACCCGCCTGCGTCAAGTTGTTTTTCGATGACGTTAAGAGCCTTTTGCTGATCGGCATTCAGTACCAGATGTTCCTGAGTTGGAAGTGGTGTGGCAGGCAGCAGGTGCGTCTCAACACGTCGCTTCTCTCGTGTAATGTAGCCACGTTCTACCAGTGCCCAAAGTATGGGGAGCGAGCAGCCGGTCTCATCGATCACTGTTTTGGTATCGTGTGCACCAGGATGAGCACGGAGGTATTCCAGTGCGATTGCCTGCTTCTTACTGAGTCGTGGAGGTGCGATTGGCAGCAGGGGTTCCGGAATAGCTGCAACAAAATCACGTTCACGAGAACCTGCCTGAGCCTTGGCAGCAGCGGGAATCACAGCATCCAGCGCCTGGCCCCATCCGCAAAAATAATAATCTGAGAGCCAATGTGTCAGCTTGAGTAACTGTGGTGTAAAGAGTGGATCGCTGTCGATAACGCGCGTTATCAGTTTGACTGCTCTTTCAGGTTTCGTCTGGTTCACATCGACGCAGTAACAGATCGCTTGAGCATTGCCCCGGCCAAAGGGGACAATAAGCCGTTTGCCTGGGTCTACCTGCCCTTGCAGTTCATCAGGTATGCCGTAGGTAAAAACTGTGGTGATAGGTCTGTTGAAAATAACCTGAGCATACCCCACCGGCTCTGGTTGTTCAGGAGGCAGATGGGCATCGGGAAATAGCATCTCGCTAGGCATGGGGGACATTGTAGCATCTGACAACCTGCAGCAAGGAAGGAGCAGTTGTTTCCATGCAACTGAATCAAATCAGTTCATATCCCAGATGGTATAGTTCAGGTAGCCTGCAAATGTCACCCATAGAATGTAGGGAACAAGCAGCAGCGCACCGATGCGCGAGATCGGCCAGAAAAAGTAAATGGTGATGGCGATGGACAGCCAGAGTGCGCAGAGTTCATAGTAAGCAAATTCTGGGCATTGCATGACAAAGAAAGCATAGGACCAGCCCAGATTGAGCACTAATTGCAGAATAAAGCATGCAATGGCAAGGTGAAAGACTCCCACTTTCCGCCAGACCAGCCATGCTGCAATCGCCATGAGGGTATAGAGTACCTGCCAGATGGTACCAATGACGTAACCTGGTGGCGTCCAGGAAGGCTTCCGCAACGATGGATAGTACAACGACAATCCCTGGCTGGTGGCGTATCCACCCAGTGCAGCTACACCAAAGCAGATGCCAAGCCAGATCAGCAAGGCACCAAAGGTTTTCCATTTACTTTCAGCAAATAAAATTGTTTGATCCATACTGTCATCTTTCGCAATAGTGCTGATTGACGATTCAGGTTAATGCTGGTTGGTTGTCAGTTGGCGATTATGCATCATTTGAAAAATATGAGATTATTTCAAAATATGCTTGCATACCGTGAATATTGTGTTTACAACGTAACGTATGGGCGTCTCCTGCCCATTTGCCCGTTTCCAACCCCACACTTAGTTTTGGAGTAGATGTCATGTTTGCAGCCATCAAGAGATTCATCAACAATGAAGACGGCCCAACAGCAGTGGAATACGCTGTGATGCTGGCACTGATCATCGTGCTGTGCATTGTGGTTATCCGCCAGGTCGGTACCAGTTCTTCCCGAACTTTCAGCACCGCCGATTCCGCTATTTCCTAGTGATACACACACTTGGGGAAGGTCTGGCTCTTCATCGGGCCAGACCTTTTTCTATTCCAGTTTTGCCAATTCCTGTTCGAAGAAATCACGAGCAGTTAACGTACTCCCATCAGACAGTCGAATCAGATAGACTTCCCCGCTCAATGAAGATTTGGAAGCCACGTGTTCGATAAACTGCGAAGCAGTTTGGATGCTGTCTCCTGCGTTCTTAAGTTTCAATCGTAAATGCTCTGCAGCTTCCTGCGCTGAATACTCCGTGCCGTTACGAATAAACCGGGCATCCTTGAGGCTTTCTACACTCGAAATGAGTTTGTCAATCTTCTGGGATTCTGAAAGTCCTCCAATTTCAAATGTTGCAAAGTCTTCGCCAACCAGGGCATTGCTCAACTCAGTCAAGCGGATGGTATAGCTGGCCTTGTAGATTTTCAGTTCCGTGGCTTCTCCTGGTTTCAGTGAAACCAACCCTGTGGTAGCACGCTCCATGTCATCAGAAAAATGTGTGCTGACCATGACCTGACCGCGTGTAATATCCCCTACCGTCAGGCTGCAATCTTTCTCAAGTCCTGGTATGCGTGTCGTTGAGCGCTGCTTTACCGTCATCGTGATGGGGAACGGAGATTTGACGCTGGTTGATTCTAACTTGGAAGCGGTAGCAGGTGCATCGCTGCAACCTGCAAGACCGATCAGCATGATCATGGAGAAACGAGTGATGTGCATGGAAACTCCCTCTGCTGCTACACCCCCAGGTCGCGGATGGTGCAGATGGTACGAAACTGAATACCCAGCGCTTCAAACCGTTCACGTGCTCCCTGCAGACGGTCCACGATACCTACCACAGCGATCACCTTCGCGCCGGCTTCCTGCACTGCTTCGATAGCAGTCATCACCGAACCACCTGTCGTGAACACATCTTCCACAATAACCACTTTGCCGCCAACAGGCAAAACCCCTTCCACGGTTTTTTGCAAGCCATGCGTTTTGGCTTCTTTGCGGATGAAGAAGCCTTCCATTTCTTTGCCCATTTTGTCGTAATGCATGGTGACTGCAACAGTAAGTGGCAATGCACCAACCGCAGGTCCACCAATAGCCTGCATCGGCAGGTCTTTGGTGAGTTCATACAGGGCTTCACCAATCAGTGTTGCCGAGGGCCCATGCAGAAACAAAGACCGGGCATCGATGTAATAACTCGATTTCTGTCCCGAAGCCAGTGTAACTTCTTGGTGTATCACTGCCCGTTGTTTGATGAGTTCCAGCAATCTTTCACGTGATGTCATTTTCATTGTCTCTTGATCTCGTTTGCCTCAAGCCCAAGGACTGCAGTCCGCGGGTTTACATTCCCAGGCTGGCTTTACACAAATCATACCCACAGATCATGATACCCAGATCAGCACATAAGTGGGCCACCCAGGCGCCCCACAATGAACCGGTGTATTGGTAAATACAGCACCAGACAAACCCGCCAAAACCAATGCAGAAGCTGAAGGCAATCACCAATATCAGACCCAGATCGCCCGGCAGATACGCGTACAGCACCAGAATATGATGCAGCATGAAACCAATGGAACTGATGATGGCAGCTTTCAACCAGGGCATGGTGAACCGAAGATGCCCGAAAATAAACCATCGCCAGTAATACTCTTCATAGGCTGAGTGCACTATCGTCAGGAAAATGGCCAGAAACAGGAATGTGGTAGCTGAATCAACCCCAGCATCATCCAGTTTCTTCTGTACAAGCATTGCAGTTTCCGACATGATCGGCATATGCTTGAGCCAGAGAAAATAGAGCAGCAGCATGGCGGTTAGTGTCAATAAGCCGAAATCCAGCCCGAGTTTCCAGGAAAGTTGCCGCCTTGGTTTAGGCAAGCCGTTAACTTCATAAGTATTGGCCCGCATGGCTCGATGCCGTCGGTACAAATACCAGACAACAGGCAGCAGGCCGAGCACGACTTTGGAACTGCCATAAAGTACGCGTGTGAACATTCCCTGCCCGGCCAACACATAAAAGTAAAGCCAGGTCATCAGCGTTGGTGCCAAAAGGGCAACGCCAATCACCAAGCCATCAGATTTCCAGGAAAAGGAACGCATACGGTATCTGCAATCAATTGATACTCTTTCACAATACAGAAATGTCAGGGCAGGGCATGTAACACTCGATCAACAATGCAAAGCTAATGTAGTAATGTTAATTGAGGTAAGGTCCACGTTTTGTGATTTGACATCATGACGGAGTGACCTATGTTCCATTAGCTTGTATTTTTTGATTTGCACCACACTCGGCAGATTGATAATGAAGTTTTTACTTTGTGGTCTGTTGTTACTGACAGCAGGTATTTCGTACAGTTTTGCTCAAGCCATCGTGGTTTTTTCCTTTGCCGGCCGAAACTGGGCACCCAATGGTACGCTCAGTGAGTCATTTAACAATGTTGGTGGAGGGACCATCAACTTTAATGTGACTGGATCTACAGGCAGCATGATTGATTTTAGTGGTGGCCCAACGCCCGACATATTCACTGATACATTTGGTGGCTTAGGTGTGAACAACAGCGCGCTGGTACTTGCAATGAACCAGGGCAGTAGTGCCAACACGGTTACTACAAGTATTACTTTCAGCCATTCCAATGGTGTTCGAAATGTGAATTTTTCTGTCTTCGATATTGATCGGGGCAATACCACGGGCTCAAACTACCAGGATCAAATCACGGTTCGTGCATACCGGTTTGGTAATCTCATCAATTCCAGCCTGGTTACCGTACCCTCACACGGCTCATCCAACTCGGTTGCAGGTAACGTGGTAACTGGCAACCTCTCGGTAAACGATACCGGCACAGGCAGCGGTCTCGGCAACGCAACTTTCCAGATTGAATCTTCCACTGTAATTGATCGTATCGACATCATTTATGGCAACGGCCCACTGGCTCCCAGCAATCCGACCCAGCAGTGGATCATGCTCAGTGACATCACGTTTACGGTTGCCATCCCTGAACCTTCTACCTGGTTCCTTCTGATCGGCACGCCATTGTGTTTGGGATCGATATGGTTTCTACGCTATCGAAATAAGCTTGAAGCAGATAACCAACAAGCTGCTGAAGCGAAACCAGAAGATGCAATGCCAGTTTCCAGTTGCAAGATCTAAGAGTTTGTTTCGTTCTGAAGACTTGAACTAAATTTGAATAATCCCAAACTCATTGCAACGATTGATTCGCATTTTTGTCATCATCTGAAGTGATGTTATGTGTGGAATCCTAAGAACCAACAAGACAAATACATCCACTTCTCGGTTATAAATTACATTTTTTACGCTGTTTTCCTGCCGAAGTGATATGCATGCTGTAAAGCCACTGAGTATTCAGTTTTTCCACAGCAAACAGAAACACGGAAGTTTACTGGAGTCACCGCGATGAATCTCCTGGTTTTGGGACTATTAGTCTGCGTCGGTTATGGGGAATCTGAATCTCTGTTACCGACAGATTCTATACCGCAGGCAAGCAACGGCAATATCACCTTTGCGCCCGATGCAAATCAACGCTTGTTTGATGGAGGGACTAACAGGCTGCCTTTCCAGAGTGATGGAGAATTTGAATCATTCATCGGACCTATCACTAACCCAATCCTGAGTAAGGATCCCCGTTCCAACACTTATCTGCGTGGCTTGTTTATCAACAATCAATTCCCGGGTGACCATGCTCTGGGTGGTGGTAGTGCCCAGATTTATGCGATTCAGGCCAATGTAGCCTTGACCGAGAGACTGAGCATTATCGCTGATAAGGATGGATTGGCACGCGTTGATACCAGTGGTGGTATTCATGAAACAGGTTGGCTCAACCTGGCTGCTGGTTTGAAATACACCTTCTGGCGCGATGTGGAGAATCAGACCCTGGGTGCCATCGGCTTCATGTACGAAATTCCCACAGGAGGCGCTAACGTTTTCCAGAATCACGGTTCTGGCGTGTTCACGGCCTTCTTGACTGGTGGTCAGCGCATTGGCGATTCGATCCATGTCCTCAATACGGTCGGCTGGCAGTTCCCTGTTGATAGCTTCTACAACAGTGGTTTCATCTACAACAGCTTCCATATCGACAAAGCCATTAACGAATGGCTCTATCCGCTGATGGAAGTCAACTTGTACCACTACACCGGCAGTGGCCAATACCTCCCCGGCGTAGTGGGCGAAGGTGACGGTCTTCTCAATCTCGGCACTGCTGATGTCACCGGCAACACCATTGTCACGATGGCATTTGGCATGAAAGCCAAGATCAACTGCAACCTGGAATGCGGTGCTGCTTATGAGTTCCCGATCAGTGACCGCAAAGACCTGCTCGAAAACCGCATCGTAACGGAACTCATCCTGCGCTACTAATACGCACCATGTATCAGGATGAGGCATGCATCAGGGTATGATCCTTCAGCGGCTCATACCCTGATTGTCTTTAATTTCCATCGCTTTCGCCCCATTCAAACTTCTGTGTGTAGATGATGTCGAATATTTCTTGAAGAGGTGCGTTGCTTCTTTCAGACAGCCCAATTTCATGAAGCAGCATCTGAGCTGTATGGCATGCCGATTGGCCTGATGCATCACCGATGTGATAGACAAGTCGATGAATTCCTGACAAATGAGCAGCCAGCCATTGCAGGATGGTCATTACTGTGCGGTTACCTCCATAAGCACCGCAACCCCAGAATCCGGTATGTATAACAATTTCATCTGGATTGTTTTTCCAGAACGATGCAGTTTTTGCAGCAGTGAATCCTGAGTAAGCGGTTTGCAGAATGAAACGAAGGTCCTGCATGGTGTAGCGTCCATAGCCGTGGCTGGGCGCTTCGATAGCCAGGATGTTAGTGATCGTAGGCGGATGAAGTACGTGGGTGGCTAATCGAATCGCTTCATCGCTGGCCTGGGAAAATCGGTTGCCATACAAGCCTTCAGGTCGATACTGATCCTGGTTACGATCAATGGCGATCCCGCATCGCCTTTCCACATTCTGTACCAGGATGGGTGTAGGCTGGTTGTTTTCTACCGTGGCGGTTTCCAGGTTCAACGTAACCAGTGCTTCGCGTAGCGACGCCAGAGCAGGATGCTCTGCCACCTGCATTTCATCCTGTGCCATCAGCCTGCTGCCATAAAAAGCAAAGACATCGGAATGAGCAAAGTTCAGATACCAGTCAACTATTCGATGGGCTGATGGTTCGTAGCCGAAGTAGTCCTCCCGTATTTCGATTAAGCAAAGTTGCCTGCCATCGAAATGCTCTGGCAGTGTGCATGCAGGCCAGCGTGAAAAGACGAGCTCACCCTGATGCATGGAACCAGGCGGGCAGGCAATATCATACACCAGTTGCTTGCAGGGATGTTCAAACCGGGGAGGATGTTTATTTACCAGTTGCTGCGTGTTGAAAGTTTGTCGTTCGAGGGGCTGCAATTCGACTGCCATTGCGAAGCTCCAGACAGAATATTGGTTCTGCTTACTGTGATCGATGCGTAGTCACCTGTCAACTGTCGGCAAAACATGGTGGAGATTGGTCTCCCTTCCGGTTAGGATGATGCGACATCAATGCAGGAACTTACCATGCTTTATCAGATCTTTATCTTGATCGGTCTGATCATTGTTACGGGGTTAACCGGGAACAAAGTGAAGGAATCGCCGCCGACCATTCATCTGTACCGTCATGCACGAACGGAGTATCAACTCCAAGGCCCGGTAGGCACGTATCTCACACGGATCAGCGAGAACTGGCTCAAGCTGGTGCCTGCCGCCAACCCTGCTATTCTTGAAATGTTTCGCGACCGCGATCGTAAACCCCTGCGCCGAATGGAACCCTGGGCCGGAGAGTTTGCCGGGAAATACCTCACCGGAGCAGTGGAGGTCTATCGACTCACCCGTGATGAAGAATTGAAAAAAGTGCTGAGCAAATTCGTGGCTGAGTTAATCTCACTGCAGGGGCCAGATGGGTATCTCGGTCCCTGGCCCAAAGGTTCACATCTCACCGGTCATGCTCCCAACATGACCGACAAAGGCGGTCCGACCTGGGATGCTTGGGGACATTACCACATCATGCAGGGGTTGCTGCACTGGTATCTTGAAACGAATGATACCGCCGCGCTGCAGGCAGCCAGAAAAATCGGCATGCTATTTTGCGATAAATTCCTCGGCGAGAAGATGCCTCGCCTGGTGGATACAGGCAGCACCGAAATGAATCTCGCTCCGGTGGATGTCTTGTGTCAACTCTCTGTCTACTGCAAGGAAAAACGATTTCTAGATCTCGCAGAGCAGATCGTAAAGGAGTACGCTGCTCTCGATGGCGCCGGCAAACCGTTGGCAGGAGATTATCTGCAGTCAGCCCTCAACGGAAAAGAATTCTTTCAATCCCCCAAGCCTCGTTGGGAAAGCCTGCATCCAATCATGGGCCTGGCACGGATGTACTACCTCACCAGTGACAACCAATATTACCGAGCTTATCAACACTGGTGGTGGAGTATCGTGAAACTCGACCGTCATAACAATGGCGGGTTCTCTTCAGGTGAACAGGCCCAGGGTAATCCGTACCACCGCGGTGCTATCGAAACCTGTTGTACCATTGCCTGGCTGGCCATGAGTGTCGAAATGCTCAAGCTCACAGGCAATTCCATTGTGGCTGACGAACTGGAACTCTCGACACTCAATTCGGGCCTGGGAATGCATTCTCCCAGTGGCAGATGGTGTACCTACAACACACCGATGGATGGCGTGCGCAAAGCCAGCGCGCATGATATTGTCTTCCAGTCGCGGGAAGGTGCGCCAGAACTGAACTGCTGTAGTGTAAATAGCGCCCGCAGTTTGGGGCTGATCAGTGAGTGGGCGCTGCTTCACGGAGAGAATGGGGTGTATCTGAACTGGTATGGACCATGCATCCTCAGTACGCCACTGTTACAGGATAACAAGCTGACGCTGACGCAAGAGACCGACTATCCTCGTGAAGGCAACGTGAACATCAAAGTGCAACTGAGCAAACCCGCAACATTTGAACTGTGGCTGCGTATTCCCCATTGGTCAAAAAACACCGTGGTCAAGGTGAATGGCGAAGCGGTCAAAAATGTTCGCCCCGGGGCCTACGCGAGCGTGGATCGTCTCTGGCAGACCGGCGATACCATCCAGATCGAGTTCGATTTCTCCCTGCACTACTGGGTGGGTGAAAAGGAATGCAAGGATACCGTCTCTATCTATCGCGGCCCCATCCTGCTCACGTATGATCGACGATTCAACGAGAGCATCGATCCACCCGATCTGCCCACACTGGACGCCGTCGGCCTGCAAGGCAAAATGGTTGATTGGAAAGGTCGAAGCCAACCGATTATGCTGCTCGAATTTCCCACGACTGATGGCAAAAAACTCAGGCTGTGCGACTTCGCCAGTGCCGGCAACGCTGGTTCGCCCTATCTGTCGTGGCTCAAAGTGAAGGGCGTCCAACCAGTTGAATTCTCTACACAGAATCCACTACGTTCAGGAGCGGAGCGACGTTAGTCCGCCGGTACACCATGCGACAACCGATAACACACCGGCTTGTGCATAACTTTCCACACGCTACACTGGTGGAACGCGTCTCACACAGTCCATTATGAATACCAAACCACCACCTTTGAAAAAACCTCGCCTGCGCTGGTGGCGTTTGTTGGGTTGCCTGTTTCTCTCCCTGTTCCTTTGGTGGGGTGTCGGCCAATTGTTGGAACCCAGGCCGGTATGGTCGATTGATTCCAGAGAAGGAAAAAGTCTGCTACCACTTGTTGAACAGGAGAATGGACATTACCTGCTTGCTGTCGAGGTATTTCACAAGGCAGGAACCTACAGCAGGAACCCGCTGGCACTGGTGGTTATTGATAAAAACTCAGGTAAAGTGTTGCATCGTCTGGATACAGGTGATTCAAGCTTACTGAAATACGATCAAATAAACTGCATTCCACGAATTCATGGTGATGTGATTTGGTGGCTTGCCATCACAGAGATTTTAAGTGGATTTGAGTATCGATTATGTGCCTGGAGGTACAAGAAAGAAAACATGGTGAGAACCGTGCATATCTGGCAGGATTCCATTCTCCAGCAAATGCGGTTGCAATGGCCTGCCATGAGTAAGGTCATTGCGATTCACCATAAGCAAAATAGTCTGGAATCGAAAGTATGGAACCGCTTGATGAATTCTTTACTCTCACTTTCCCTGGGCATGGAATGCAACGTCCTTTTTCCTGAAATACCACCGTTGTTTGAAACCTGGCAACTTCCTGAAACACCTGATCACAAACTGCAGAGAATATGCCAATGGCCGGTGCCAGCTGATCGCATCGATGCAGCTTGGGAAATGTCAGAGGATGGCAATCGCCTGGTCGTGTTGGAGCCTCCAGGCAACTCAAGTTTGGCTCGGCAACGTGCCTTGGCTTCTGGAAAGGAGAAATTTCAAGGTAAGGAACTGTATGATTTGTATCGTTCTGAAGCCCGGGGAATGCAGGTTTATGATACCTCGTCGGGTCGATGCCTGCACCATTATCAGGATGAATATGTGCCCTACGTGTCGTGGGGCTGGCGTGGTTCCTATCTCATTACTGGTGTTGTGAATACAAATCATATCACAGAAGAACTTACACTGACCGATCTGCTTCGCCGCGACATCGAGTGGATACCAACTCGAGTGGATTTACTCAAACCGTTTCAGCGCTATGTGTATCGGATTAATGAGCAGTGCATTCAACCGGTGAAAATGACTACCGCCTTCCGGGATACGGGAGTGCAATTCGCTTTTGTTGGGAAGATTTTTCATGGATCGATAAGAACATGGAATTCAGGCATCTCCTATCTTTTAGGAATCGACGAGGATCATTT
The DNA here is from genome assembly GCA_016795155.1 of Planctomycetia bacterium. Lineage (NCBI taxonomy): Bacteria > Pseudomonadati > Planctomycetota > Planctomycetia > Planctomycetia bacterium. The sequence goes on from JAEUIE010000012.1 coordinate 53,836, forward strand.
AAATCTGCTGCAACAACTACATTTTTCTGAAAGCAACTCTTCGATTCGTTACACTTCATTTGCATGGTTGCCGGGTTGGCATGGACAATACATCACGAGCAGCACAAATTCCTGGCTGAAATATATCAGTTCTTGGAAATACAAATGGAAATGGTTCGAGCGATTGTATGATAAACTCGAAGAACAATCTTGGATCAAGCACTCTGTCACAACAGTTTGCGATGCTACTCGACAACAACCGTTCAGTTATGCTGTAGTAGCTACTGCGCCTCAATGTTTCTCGATGCTGTTCTTACACAAGTTTCGCATGCAGGATGTCAAGACTGTTCTCGGTAGTACACTTCATTCCTATGAATTGCCCATGCATATACATTCCCCCTGGTGGGCACGAGTTGCAGCACTGATCCCCTGGCTGTGGCTGATCTGGATACGCTTTCGGTCATCTCATCAAAAGTGAACAAGTCAATTGCGTATATCATTTGACTTCTCGCTGACTACCTGACAAACTGATACGCTGCCTGTTTCCCAACTACGGAGCGTCGGGTAATGATTGCGCCACGAAAGCTGACATTTGCGTTTGTTCTTTGTCTTTTCAGTGTCATGTTGATCGGCACACTTCCAGGGCAGACACCTGCGCCAGCCCTCGCTGTGCTGCATACTCTCGAAGGCCACAAGGAACTGGTCTACACGGTTGCATTCTCCCCCGATGGGAAGCATCTCGTCAGCGGGGCGTTCGACAAGGAACTGAAATTGTGGGATCTGGCGACAGGCAAAGTAGTTAAAACCTACGCTGGCCCTAGTGGCCACACTGATCTGGTGTTGACGACAGCCATCAGTCCCGATGGCCGCATCATTGCCAGCGGAGCGAAGGACAACAGCATCAAACTCTGGGATATGCCCATCAGTGGCGAACTCAAGAATTACCCTGGCTCGACGGCTGGGCTGATATCCCAAGCGATCACACCCGATGGCAGCAAGCTGGCCACTGGTCAGGTTGATGGCATCATTCGTGTCTGGAACACCAGCGATGGCAAACAAGTGGGGCAACTTGCTGATGCCAAAGCGCCCGTCATGTCGCTGGCGATCTCCGCTGATGCCAAGTGGCTGGCTGCGGGCACTGAGCAGGGCAAGGTGTTTCTTTACGATCTGACAACGTTAAAACTCAGCAGCCAATGGCAGAGTCACAGCAAGGAAGTACGCAGCCTGGCATTTCATCCCAATAACCAACTGCTCTTCACCACCGGGCTCGATGGATTGCTGAAAAGCTGGACAGTACCACCGGCAGTTGCCACTTCCACCAACGGAGTGGATAAGACGACGGTGGCTTGTGCAACACAAGCTCAAGATGGCCGCTGGGCGGTTGGCTGTGCCGACAAAACCATTCACATCCTGAAAGCCGATGGCACACTTGAGAAAGCACTACCTGCAGCGGAAGCAGACATCAAGTGCGTTGCCTTGCAGGGTAACGTGGTGATTGCCGGCCTGGTAAACAACAAGGTAGCCTGGTGGGATATCACCGCTGGCACTTTGACCCATCAGGTTGATTTAGGCAAATCGGCACGCAGTATCAGTCTGCGGAATGATGCTGCCGAGTTTGCAGCAGCCCTGGAAGATGGCTCGATCAAGATTGGAGAGGTAACCAAGGATAAAGCCAAGGGAGCGGACAAAGTTATTACCAAAACTATCCCTGATGCTGGGAAAGCTGTGGCCTATCACCCTTCCAATCCCAATCAGCTTGCCATCGCTGATGACAAGAAGGTCCTCAAAACCTGGCTCGTTAAGGAAGGCAAAGCCGAACAAACGATTACTCTCGATTCACCCGCAACACATATTGTCTGGAACAAGGATGCCAGCCGAGTCCTTGCAACAGAAGGTAACCAGGCCATTCTGATCAACCCCAAAGATGGCAAGATCATCAACAAGCTGACACACAGCGGGCCAGTAGTGCACGCCAGTTTCACGACTGATACGAGCCGGGTCATTACTGTGACACAGGATGGCCACACCCACCTCATGGATGTGGGGAATAGTAAAGAAGTACAGGCTTTCACCGGAAAGGGTGCAGTGGCAGCGGGTGCACACAGTGATGCGAAGAAGATCATCGTCTGCGGCAAAGACGCCGTGGTAGTTGAGACGATTGCTATGAATCGAGCGATTGCTGCCAGCGCTACTCCGGTGCGGGGCATCTCGATGATGGATGGAGGTAACCGGGCTGTGGCCGCCGCTGAGGATGGCATCGCGAAAATTTTCAACCTGACCAACGGTAACATGGACAAGGAACTGAAAGGCCACCAGGGCGTCATCGAAGTGGTGGCTGCCACACCGAACAGTCAGTTGATATTCACCAGTGGCGCGGATCAGTCACTGCGTTGTTTCCAGGCAAGTGATGGCAAGGAGCTCAAGTCCATCAAGCAGAATAGCCGGGTGTTGTCGCTGGCAGTGCAGGGTAACCTGCTCGTTGTCAGCATGGCTGATGGCACACTGCAGTTTCTTGATGTGACGTTTACACCAGGTCAGCCAGCACCGGCAACATTCTGCAAAGTGCTGCACAGCTTCAAGCAACCCAACATGATCACGAGTGTCGTCATGCCTGCTGCGGGAGTGATCGCCTACACCGCCAGTCCCGATAAATCTGTACGGTCTTGGAAAATCGCAGGCGACTTGCCTACCCGCAACCTGGCGGGGCATGGCAACCTGGTAGATGCTGTGGTTTTCAGTCCTGATGGATTATCGCTTGCTTCATGCAGCCATGATGGCACTACCCGGTTCTGGAATCTGGGTGATGGTAAACAGACAGGTGAGGTGAAACTGAGTCCACAACCTTTGTACTGCCTGGCCTGGCGTGGCGACGGCAAGCAGCTTGCTATGGGCAGCTTTGATCGTTCGATTCGTCTGATTGATGTCGCAGGCAAAAAAGTGGAACGGGAGATCAAAGGTTTTGATGAAAAGTCGTCTCCCAACGGCCACAGCGATGCGGTCTATACGGTAGCTTATGCCGGCAACGATCAACTCTACTCGGCTGGGGCCGATGGAAAGATCAAGCTGTGGAATCTGAAGGATGGTATGCAGGTGAAAACCTTCATCGACCCGGTACTGAAGGACAAAGCCCAGTGCGATTTTATCAACAACATCCGTTTGACGAAAGAAAATCAGAGACTGGTCGCGGTAGGCAACGGCGGTTGGATTACCATCTGGAACTCTGCTGATGGCAAGATGCTTCACAGCCAGCGTATGCCGGTTGGATTGTACGGTTTGGCGATCTCGCCCGATGATAAACTCATTGCGACAGGCAATATGAATGGAACGGTATCGGTGTTGAAGATGCCGTGATTTCAATTCCTGGATTGCCAGCGATCCGGATTTCGTGAGGCATGGAACACAGCTAACACGCGAATATGATCGATTTTATTGCGGTAAAACACTACATAAGGAAATCGCTTGAGCAGTCCTGCGTGTATGTCATGGAACTCTTTTGCATATCGATCTGGATTGGAGGCAATCTCTGTAAAAACATCTTCCAGTTCATTGAGGAACTCGCCACCCAGACCAGGAGACTTTTTTCATACCAGTCGTGTGCTTGCTTGATTTCTTTTTTTACAGAACGGTGAAATGTCAATTTCACAGTGGTTTCTCAACAAAGTCGCGAATTTCCTGCCAGGAACAAGAACTGGATACATCATTCTCCATTTCAGCGTCTCGTTGAATCAGTTCCGCCTGTTGTTCAGCCGACAGCATAGGTTTCCAGGTTGCATCACCCAGACTTTCCCATATTTCAAGAGCCAGGTGTATACGCTGTTCCGTAGTTAATTTGTCTAATCCAAGTTCTTTCATGTTTTGAATCATGAACCCAACCTCTTTGCATAAATCTAATGCATCATAGCAACAGCTTGCAGTGTGGGTCAAGAAGATCAGCGTCGAGATTTACTGAGTCTAGACGCCTACAGAATAAACTTGCTCACATCTTCCTTCTTGAATAGATGCCCCAGCTGTTTCACAACATAGGCCTTGTCAATCGAGAATTTCTTCGGCTTCCAGTCGGGACCAGCAAAGCTGATGTCTTCAACCAGCCTTTCGATGATGGTATGCAGTCGGCGGGCTCCGATGTTCTGGGTTGCACGATTGGCTTCATAGGCGAGTTCCGCCATCTCAGACAATGCATCGTCAGTAAAGCTGAGCTTAATGCCTTCAGTCGCCAGCAGTTCACTGTACTGTTTGGTCAGGGCATGCTGCGGTTCGGTAAGGATGCGGAGGAAGTCTGCCTTGTCCAGATCTTCCAGTTCTACTCGAATCGGGAACCGGCCCTGTAGTTCAGGCATCAGGTCGGACGGTTTGGATACATGAAATGCACCTGCCGCAATGAAGAGAATATGATCGGTGCTCACCGGGCCATAACGCGTACTGACCGTGGTACCTTCTACAATAGGCAGCAGATCACGCTGTACTCCCTGGCGGGATACATCGGGCCCACTGGAAGACTGCGGCCCGCACACCTTGTCAATCTCATCGATAAAGAGAATCCCCTGGTTCTCTGCCAGCTTGATAGCCTTTTCAATCACCACCTGCTTGTCGATCAAGGCTTCCGATTCCTGTTCCAACAGCGCCTTGCGGGCTTCCTTCACTGGCAGCTTGCGCGTGGTGGAATTCTTAGGCATCATCTTTTCGATGACGGTCTGCAAATCCGATTCCATCTGCCCCAGCCCGAGCATGGTGACTTGCGGCTGTTTCTGTTCGACTTGTATTTCGACTTCACTTTCTTCGAGATCACCAGCCAGCAAGCGGGTATTGATTTTTTCACGGGTGCGGGCGTTGCGTTCAGCTTGTTCCGGCGTAATGTCAGAATCCCAGCCTGTTGATGGTACAAGCAGATCGAGCAACTTTTCATTGACTCGAGCAAGAGCCTGGAATTCTACCAGCTTGCGTTGCTCGGTGCGAACCATACCGATAGCTACCTCGGTGAGATCACGCACCATGCTGTCGACATCGCGGCCATGGTAGCCCACTTCGGTGTATTTGCTCGCTTCCACTTTGATGAAGGGAGCACCTGTGAGTTGAGCCAGGCGGCGGGCGATTTCGGTTTTACCCACGCCGGTCGGCCCGATCATCAGGATGTTTTTGGGAGTGACATCGTTCTGCAATTCTTCGGGCAGTTGCTGCCGGCGCCAGCGATTACGTAGAGCGATGGCAACTGCCTTCTTGGCAGCTGCCTGGCCAACAATGTGTTTATCAAGAGCAGCGACGATTTCTTTGGGTGTCAGAGGCTTCATGGGTTCTCGGAGGAATAGCTATCAGCTTCAGAATATGTTGTATGAATCTACTCGATTTTCACAAAAGCTATATGCCGACTGGCTGAAAGCTAACTGCTAAACCACTTCTTCCACCACAATATTCCGATTCGTGTAAATGCACATTTCGCCGGCGATTTCGAGCGACGCTTTGACGATATCCTTAGCGCTCAGCTTGGAATGACTGACAAGGGCACGGGCTGCAGCCAAGGCAAAGGAACCACCCGATCCTATTCCCAGGATGCCATCAGTAGGCTGAATGACATCGCCGGTGCCCGAAACCAGCAGCAGGTTCTCTTTATCAGCAGCAATCATCATGGCTTCGAGCCGTCGCATGGAGCGGTCGGTGCGCCAGTCTTTGGCGAGTTCCACCGCAGCGCGGGGAACGTTGCCTGCAAAATCTTTGAGTTTGGCTTCAAATCGTTCCATCAGGGCAAAGGCATCAGCAGCGCCGCCGGCAAAGCCTACTACCACGCGGCCACCATCGAGCTTACGGATTTTCTGGGCATCCTGCTTCATCACGGTGTTGCCGAGTGTCACCTGGCCATCGCCGCCAATGGCAGTCTTTCCATGATGTCGAACTGCAAGGATAGTTGTGGCGTGAATCTGCATGCGATATCCCCAGCTATGCTCAACGATGTTTCCGAAGAAGCACTTTGAAGTAACTATGCGGTGACTTGGCACGGTTAGCGTGAGTACACGCAAACCGTGGCACCCGACCCGCATGACTTCATAAGCGGAAATGACAACCCAAGTTCTTATGCTTCATTGTCAATACTTCATGTTATACAGTGTTTGCAGAACGAAACATTCCTGATGTGAAATACCAACGACTCAAACATCTTTCCGCATGAAATAGATCATGCCGGTAAATGCAGCAATACAGCCTGTTAATGCTACGTAACCGGAGAACTTTAAGTAAGGTACCATAGGTAGCGTGGTGTCAGTGCGAATTAGCATGGGAAACACATCGAGAAAGCGTACCAGGGTAAAGTTGCCCATAGGTACTTTCCACAATAATGCCATCAATCCGTAGAGGACTGCCAGCACAATCCCCAGGCTGAGCATGGTATTGTTCACCGTGGCACTGACAGCCATGGTGATGGAAACCATCAGCCAGAGCACCGAGCCGACCAGGATAATTGCGACGAGGCAGTGATCAAAATCAAGATCGCTCTTGAGAACGAATACAGATGCGACCATAAAGATAAGGCCGACGAAGAGGAACCCACCGAGCACTGCAACGGAACGAGCGGCCCATTTGCCGACGAAGAAGTGCCAGCGGCCTACGCCACGGCACAAGGTGCTGTCAATCAGATTGCCTCGTTCCCCAGCAATGGCGTTGGCGGTGAACAGGGCACTGAGTGCAGCCCCGAAGATGATGGTGTAATGCAGAAAATCGCCTACATGCACCGAGGCATATTGGGTAAAGCCTGTCTCGCGATGAACGGAAGCACGATTGAGCAGAACGCCCACACTGACGATGAGCGCCAACAGTAATCCCAGGCGATAAAGCCAGCCTTTGACCGTCTGCTTCAAATCCATTTCCAGAATGGACCAGAGTGGCAACCAGCGGCTAGGCGGCATGACGGTAGACGCGGACGAGGGCATTCGATTCCTCCTTCTCGACCAGATCGAGGAAGGCTGCTTCTGTTCCCTGGCCCAGCCCCCGCACATCCACCACGTTCACTTTCAGATCCGACAGGGATTGGAACACCTGAGCCAGCACCAGTGTATTAGGTTGATCTTCAGGCAAGTGCACCGTCAGGCGGCGCTGTTGCGATTCAATCGATTCACAGATTTTCTGATCGCGCAATGCCTGTGCAGTTCGCGAAGTAGTCTTGGCATCGCAATCAAGTTCGAGTTCGAACGCAAAGCAACCTCCGCCATTGCCCTTCATGTCAGCAAGGTCGCCATAAAAGAGTAGCTGTCCGCGACTGAGTACGGCAGCATGGCTGCAAACCTCATCGATATCAGAGAGATTGTGACTGGATACGATAAGTGTTTTCTCACTGGATAGCTGCTTGATAAGTTCCAGCATGCTCCGCCGTGCTTCAGGATCGAGACCATGCGTTGGTTCGTCCCAGATCAGCAGTTCGGGCTCGTTGATCAGACTTGCCGCCACGCTGAGCCGAGCGGTCATCCCGCTGGAAAAGCCGGTGATGACCATACCGGCAACGTCCTGCAGGCCCACAGCCCGCAGCATCTGCGCACAGCGAGGCTTGCGGACCGGGGCGCGTAAACCAAAGAGTTTGCCACAGTAATCGAGATATTCCAGAGGGGTGAGCCCTGGTGGAAATTCGGAATGCGTTGGGATGTAGCCGATCCGCCGTCGCACGCTGGATGCATTAGGCCCCATGCGACTACCAAAGACCTTGATGACGCCGGAAGAAGGACGTTGCAAGCCGAGAACGATGCGGAGAAACGTGGTTTTTCCCGCGCCGTTGGGGCCCAGCAAGCCGAGCACACAGCCTCGCGGCACGGTCATTGTCACATTGTTGAGGGCGATCTGCCTGCGCTGATAGACTTTCGTCAGCGCCTGGGCTTCAACCACCGGCTCGACATACTCCACGGACGGTCCCCCACCGGGATAGATGGTGTCCTACCATCATGCGAGGCGGGAGATACCCGCAAGTATGAAAAGGGTCAAGGGGAGTTTTCAAACTCTTCTAATTAACCATCTATTTCATGCAATTGCGTGAAAAGGTCCAATTGACAGCATTCTGTCAATTTTTCGTTTGCATCTGTAATTAGCTTGTGGTCTATTTTCGGTTATCGCAGAGGAGCCAGTTGTGAAACAAGATATTCCTGCAACTAAGGGCACCAGGTCTATTTGGTATCGAGCCAGGACAAACGACAAATCTGTTAAAAGAAACTTCGTGCGGTTAAGACTCGAACTGGAAGTTCTTGAGGATCGCTGTACCCCCGATGTGTCGCTGCTCAACTCAGGCTTCGATACAGGCTTTGGCACATTTCCTGGCCAGACTTCATCGCAGGCCGGGATCTACGACTTACTGTTGCGTGGTGGTAAACCCCAACCCGATGCGATAGTCAACCTGCAAATCACCTCTGCCTTCATCTGCGATGCATTTGGCATTGCACAGACTGCGCCGGTGATGGGCCAGATGCTCTTTCTTCGGTCACACTGGCAGGTGACTGGCAGTGCCTTTGAACAATATATCGTGCGCTACACCGTGGATGGTGTTGCCCTGGATTCCAGCTTGATTACCAACAATGGAGATGGTGGCTATTCGTGGTATCGTGGAGGCTGGTATGCCTCTCCGGGCACCCATTCGGTGGTTGTCACAATTGATGGGTTGAACCAGGTGGCGGAATCGAATGAGTTTGACAACCAGATGAGTTTTAACTTTACCACGGTATTCCCCACCGATCTTCCCTCGCTGTCCACGCTGTATACCAGCGATGACTTGAATCAGGAATGGTTCATCAACAACTATGCGGATGTGAATCCATTCTCGGGAGTAGCGGCTGACTACCTGGGAGGAATTTTTCAATACGATGGTCACGATGCTCATGATTCAGGACCGCAGGCACAGTTCTTCCACAAACAGGATCTGGGCATACCGCTGATTGCCACCAACGATGGTACAGTAACCCAGGTGGCTGATGGTCAGTTTGATCGTGAAAATTCTTCCAACAATAACTCCGGCAATTACATCCTCGTGAATCATGGCAACAACTGGGAGACGCTCTACTACCATGCTGCTGCCAATACGATTACGGTCAAAGTGGGAGATCAGGTAAAACGCGGGCAACTGCTGGGGTTCATGGGCAGTTCCGGTAACAGCACCGGTACGCATATACACTTCAATCATCGCTACCGCGGCGCTGTCGTGGAGACTGGTTATGCTCCTTCCTCGTACTGGCAAACGCCTCCACCATACAGTGGCAGTGTACCCACCACACTCTTCGATGCTGGAATTACCAATTTTACTCCTTCTTACAACGAGTTAACAGAACGACTTTCACCTATCTCCAGTTTTTCCACGACGGAATCTGGAACGCTCTTTGCCTGGACCTCGTTGTGGAACTTCAAGACCACTGATCAGTTGACTTGGCGCTGGACGCGACCGAACGGCACATTCTTCGATTCAAATTTCACACCCACTCAGAATTACCTGCGCATGTCGTGGTGGTACTGGAGTTTGCCACTAAGCAACTTCCAGTCAAGTCCCGGCACCTGGCAGGTGGTGATGCGACTTAACGGCACCCCCATCAAGAGCACCAGTTTCAACATCGGTGGAGGCAGTGTACCATCCATCAAGATGCTCAGGGGCACCACTCCCTTAATCGATGAACGGTCAACACCTATTGAGTTCGGATCAGTTTCACTCGGTGGATCACCAGTTCAGCAAACGTTTAGCATTCAGAACCATGGTAACGGCGTACTGAATCTTTCCAACTTGTCTCTGCCTGCTGGCTTTTCAGTAGTTGGAAGCTTGCCATCCTCGGTGGCTGCGAACGGTTCAGCATCGCTGGTCCTTCGACTGGATACCACGCGTGCCGGCAGCAAATTTGGCACAGTGAAATTCGACACGAATGATCCTGATACTCCCGTCTACGATTTCAATATCAGCGGTACTGTAACCGGTGCAGCGCCAGTTGGAGCGCCGGTAGTGACTTTGCCTGGTTCAGCAGTTGCCTATAACTTGCAATCCCTGCCACGGTTCCTGTTCCCGTTGGGCACCATCACTGACAGTAATTCCGCCAACTTCAACGGCGGTTCACTGACCGTTACCCCAGGTATGGGGGCTCACGTTGATGATCGATTGACGATCAACTCGCAGGGAACTGGTGCAGGTCAGATTTCCGTAACTGGCAGCACGGTCTCTTATGAAGGCACCCCAATTGGAACTTTCAGTGGCGGAAGCGGGAGCGTTCCTCTGGTAATCAATTTCAACAGCAGTGCCACGCCAGTTGCGGCTCAGGCTCTGCTGCGACAGATCACCTATGCCAGCCTGCTGGCCATAGAGCCAGTTCAAAAGCGGCGATACTACTCAGTCAGGCTGGTAGACGATACTTTGTTGACCAGTACCGACCCCTGGAAGATGGTGGCACATTCGGGAGTAAAGCGGGCTCCTACTGTTTCGACGCTGAATAACCAGAGCATTACACGTGGCACAACGATGTCGCAGGTAGGCAGCTTTGCCGATCTATTTGGATTCTCCTGGTCAGCCACGGTCGATTATGGTGATGGCTCAGGCGTGCAACCTCTGAGCCTGAACCCGGACAAGACCTTCCAGTTGGGCCGCCAATACGTATCAGTACCAGGCAATTACACCGTTACAGTTTCTGTCTGGAATGATCAGGGTGGAATCGAAATCAAAACATTCCAAACTGCGGTGCTGGCGCCAATTCAAGTCAACTCTGTTCAGGTTAATGATGGCAGCATGCAACGATCGCAAGTCACGCAATTGCTGCTAACCTTCAGCCGGGCAGTGGACACCGTTGATGCCGGAGCCTTTTCGCTGTCCATTGTCAATTCAGTGGGCATCATACCGTCATTGAATGTAGCTTGGAGCGTCGGCAACACTGTAGCCACCATAACCTTCAGCGGAACGGGAGTAATTGCCGGTTCGATTGCAGATGGCCGTTATCGCCTCGAGCTTGACGCCACTAAACTACACGACAACACCGGTGGCATCCTGGATGGAAATGGCGATGGACTATCAGGTGGAGGCTATTCAGGCAGCGAGTTTCATCGGCTTTTTGGAGATTTCAATGGCAACGGCACCGTGGATACCAGCGACCGTGATCTCTTCTTTGCAGCCTTGGGAAGCAGCACGGGTGATGCAGGATACAACACCATGTTCGATTTCAATGGTGATGGCAGAATCGACTTCATCGATTACGCTCATTTCCGTCGTCGCAATGGCATGAGTGTATAGACAACCAATCAGGCCAGGAAATTTTATGTTCCTTCTGAACTGCATCCATCTTGATGTGAACAACTTGTGTGAAGGAATGCCATGACTCGCTCTTTCAAATGGTTCGTATCGTGTTTGGTACTGGGAATTGCACCGCTGTGTGCCCACGCTCAGTACATCCTGACATTTGAACCATCGATCGTTTCCATTACTCCTGGAAGCACCGCCACTTTAAACCTGTACCTCAATCAGTCGGGTGTTGGGACAACTGGTTCCTATCTGTCATCTCCCGGAATCATTAGCACTGGCGCAATGCTCGGCTATTCCGTAACATCAGGCACGCCTTCTCGGGTCAATTCGGTCAACGATATTATTCCCAACAGTGCCTTTGATCAGGTAATTGAAAAAAGCCTTGCTAATGCCCGCGATGGTGATGTTGCACGCTTGCAATTGGCTGTTTTCGATAACCCTGTCGTAGTAGCACCCACATCCGGAGAGGATGCCAATCGCATTCTGGTGGGAAGTTTTACGTTCACCGCTGGAAGCCTGGGTTCGGTCACCACGGTTCGACTGTTTGACCCTAACAATCCCCCAAGCGCAGCGATGAATTCCCTTTTTGCCAACACCGTGACAGATGTATTGCCCGATAATATTACCACCGTAACGCTCGATCAATTCAATGCAATTACACCCCTCTACCCACTTTCAACGGCAGGTCTCAATTACTATGAAGTGGCGACTATTTCAGTAACCATTCCGGAGCCGGCATCCCTCGGGTTGTGCATGCTGGTATTATGTTCCATTGGCATCATGTATGCCAGACGCAAAGGTAGTTTTACTGATCCAGAATCACAGAGTGATAAGGCTCATAGTGCCGAAAAAATTCGGGATGTGTAACCAATCTGACTATACTGTATCCGCCGGTACGAAGTACATTTGGCAGTCCTGCAGATGAACTCAACTAAACTTGTTCATTACACACTTTCGCTACCGTCAAACACTGGTACAGTGTTGAAGTTCGTTACATGTATTTGAGGTATCTATGCCCCCTGCGCGAATGGTATCGTTGTTTGGCTTTCTTGCCGGCCTGATGGCGGTCTTCATGGCAACGATCTCGTTCAGCACCGGTGTAACGCAGGAGTATTTTGAGCACTCGCATCCGGTGAAAGAGTATGTGGCAAAGTTGCACAGCCAGTCTGATATGCTGAAGACACTGCTCACCCTCGATAATTTCTTTCTCCTCTTCTACGGAGGCTTTTTCCTCTGGTACATCGTCGAACGCCAAGGCAAGGCAGATAGCTGGCTGCTGGCAGCGATGGGATTATGCATGTTCCTTACGATGACGCTCGATGCGGCGGAGAATTTCCACATCCTCGGCATGCTCAAAGGTGCTGAGAACATGATCATGCCCAGCGATGGGCAGATTGGCCTGCAATACATTCTCAGTGCTGTAAAATTCATGCTGGCCTATTTTGGGGTGATCATTCTGGGGGTAACCTATCCGCGTGATACTGCACTGGCCCGGTTGGTCGGCACCAGCACAGCCATCGTGTTTCCGATTCTGGGAGTCCTGGGTTTCACCGTTCCTGCCCCCTGGTCCCTGATCTGCGGCATTGGCAGATCATTGTTCTTCGTGCTTGGCTTTATTCTCAGCGGCGTGGTCTACTTGAATCGCAGATAGTGGTATGATGGGGAAGATAAGGCTGAACAGAATCGGAGACTGACATGCCAGGCGGAGTAAACTACTCAAGAATACCTTGGCTGACAGGCTTGCTGTTAATGACCATTGGCTGGCTCATCTGGTGGGCTATACCAATACTGCCTAACGTAACCATACGTGGTGATGGTCCAATTAGATTCCTCGGCTTCTCCCCCGATAGTCGAATGGTGGCGACTATACATGTGGAAGACAAAGTACGCCCTGCAGCTCAGCGTGCTTTTGCGTTCGGTCCAGTGACACTATGGGATGCCAGATCTGGTCGAGAAATTCGCAAACTCGGCAAAGACTTGCTTCAAACCAAAAGTGTGGTTTTCTCGCCGGATAACCAGATCATGCTGACTGTCAGCAAGGATCCAGGATCGACGAACAGTTTGATTCATGCATGGAGTATGGAGGAAAGAGAGAGCCTTTGGAATATGATCGTTGCGAGTGAATATGAAATTCACGGAAGAGGGCTAATCTATCGGTTTACGCCCGACAGTAAGACATTGGTCGTTTTATGCCCGGATGATCAGCTCAAGGTTTTAGATGCACAGGATGGGAATGTACGAGCGACAGTGAAAGGTGCGGATCGTTTCGTTATCTCGCCGGATGGCGGTTACGTGGCATATACCAATTATGGGACACCCTGGGTTGGTGATAAAAAAGTAGTATCCCCAGTGCAGCTATTGAATCTTGTATCGGGACAACCGGAACCGGGGCCGGTGGATTTGACAGATTGCATACAGTCATTGGCGTTTTCGCCAGACAGCCAGCTTCTGGCGCTGGCGACGCCTGGCATCAACAGTCTACAGAAAATCCGAATTACCATGTGGAACTGCAGGAAGAAAACGATTGATACCACGATGGAAGGCGACCCGGGGAACTCTTTACACAGTGTTGGATTTTCAAACCAGGGACAAATATTCTTCGTCAAAGAAGCGCTGCTGGGGGTGATGACTTATTGGGACATGAGCAGCAAACCCGAAAAACTGAAAATAGACTGCTACGATGCGGCGATATCACCTGATGGAAAATATATAGCGTTTTCCAATGCGATGCAGGTACTCAATAAACACTGGGCTATGCTGGGAGGGGCACCATCCCCTACTGCCATTGAACGCCAACCTTTGATTTATATTTGGGATGTAAAGGCAAAGAAACTGGCACATACTCATTCCGGGCTGGCCAATATCGGCTCAACGAGCGTTCTCGATTATGTGCCTGGCACTTCGACATTAGCTGTAAAGAATACGTGGATCAAGGTTGATGCAGGTCCCGTAAGTATACTGAGAAGAATGTTGCAAATGCGATTCAATGAGAAATGGATTGATGAATCCAATATCAGTCTCCTTGATACGAATACTGGCAAAGTACTTGGCGTTCTAGAGCATTATGACCGCCTTGCCATTTCTCCTGATGGCCTGTTGCTTTATGCCTCCAACTACGATCGTGAATCGAGAATCGATCTGTTTGCTATTCCACTTCGCACGCCCTGGCTCTGGATAGCTGGATGCTGGTTATTTCTTGTATTGTTGTTCTTGCTTGCTTTCTGGCGGAAACAAAAGAAAATCACCAGGTTAACTGCAACCAACCAATGACTTTACAAGGAGCTTCTCCATGAAAACACTCGCAGATCGTTTTCGACAATGGTATGCCCATGAGAGGGATTGCAATGCCAAGGTGCTGGGCATGCTGCAATCGGTGCCTGCTGAAAAGCAGTCGCTGCCCTCGTTCCAACGTGCGGTCGACAAGATGGCTCACCTGGTGGCAGCCAGGCAACGCTGGCTGTTTCGATTGGGAGTATGGACGGAACAGCCTGCCATTTTTCCCAAGGATACCAAGGTAAGCGACTTGCCGGAAAAAGTATCCAAAACCGAAGAAGCCTGGGTAGAGTTCCTGAACACGCTGGATGATGCTGCATTGAACCGCGAAATCGAGTGGCAGATTCCGGATGGCAAACGATATCGTTGGAACATCGAAGGTATTCTGACACAAACCAATGGCCACGCCTGGTACCATCGCGGCCAGATTGCCATGCTGGTCGCTGACCTGGGCGGAGCTTTTGTCGATACCGATTATATTTTCTTCTGCAAGTTGCAACCGATTGAAAACAAGTAAGCTATCTTCATTTATCCTACTTGACATGACTGGTAACGGGTCTGATAGAATAGTTGACATCATACATGCGGAGTATGGAAAGATGTTTCGTGTCCTTATCGCATCGCTTTGTATTGCCATTCTTCTGTCTACTAATGTTGTTGCTGATGATCTTCGTACCTGGACCGATGCAACAGGGAAATTCAAGATTGAAGCCAAGTTTGTCGCTATCGAAAATAATATGGTGGTGCTGGAAAAGGCTGATGGTTCACGAATCAATATTGAATTAGTGAAACTCAGCGGAGCAGATCAGAAAGAAGCTCGCCGACTGCAGACGACAAAGATGGAAGATAATCCGTTCAAAAAGGCGGATGAGAATCCATTCAAGAATTCCAGCACAACTCGAGGCAAAACTGCTTCGACCAGTGGTACTGCCAATACGGTGAACGTCGACTGGTCTGATAACAAGACACTGAGTGTTTTTGGATCAGAATGGAAAGCACCGGCGATAGCAACCAGTGAACTCAAGCTCGATTGGCAGCCCAAACCCCTGGCTCTTCCCAGTCGGGATTTCTTCGACAAGGTCATGGGCATTGTGGCGATTCCTTCACTGAAACAGGCTATCGTTTTCAAAGTTGTTGACAAACCCGGCAATCGAGATCAGCCTCAGGGTATCTGCTTTGTCTGCGACTTGGCGAAAGGACAGATTGTCAAGCAATATCCCTTCACCGGCAAGATGGTGCCGCTGGCTGTTTCACCTGATGGCAGTACCATCATCGTACGCGAAGAAGTGTTCGGTCACGATAAAAGCAACATGGTGGAACTCTGGAAAATTAGCGACGGCAAGCTTGCTCGCGTGCAGCGCTGGGATGCAGTTCAGGATGACAAAGCACATGGCAGAGACGTTGCAGGGGCTGAGTTTCTTCCCGATGGGACACTCATCACCTGGCTCAGTGGCGGCATACTGACCTGGTGGAAACTTGATCCACTCAAGCCCATGCAATCGCTACAGCTGCAGGGTGGATGTCCAGGGTTCTCTGCTGACCGCAAATATATCGCAGGCAGAAATAACAACGATCTGGTCATTCTCGATGCTGCCAGCGGTGAAACGGTTGCGGTTAAGCAGATTCCTCATGGCATCTACCAGCGATTTGCCTTCAGCCCGGATGGTAAAAAACTGGCATGCCTGAAACATGACAAAGCAGATATTTATGATGTGGCAGAGGGGCAGTTAGCTACTTCCATGAGTACCGTTGCTGCATCGCAGGAGGCACCCTGCTTCTGGTCATCGAACAACGCTCTGCTTTGCGGTACACCATTGTGTTACCTCTCGCCGGATATGAATCTGAATGTATGGGCTTACGATGGGGTGGAGAAAGTAGTCCCCTTGGGCGATGTAGCTTTGTTGATTGTGCAGGCTCAACAGCGACAAGGACATGCTCTATTGCCGATCAAATTGCCGCACCAGGCAGCAGTTCAGGCCGTGGAGCAGGCGAAAAATGATCCAACATTCTTTGTGCTGAAACCCGGCACACCCGTGCAGGTTGATGTCAGCGGCATTGGCGATCCGGCATTGCTGGATCAGGTGCAATCGACACTCAGCAAACGACTCAAAGAAAAAGGACACCCTGTTGGTTCAGGCAAGGTAACACTCATGGCCAGCATGGCACCCGGGAAGGCTCACGAAGTTTCCTACCGTACCTTTGGCGAACCTCCTTTCGGCAGACCCGCTAAAACCTACACGGTACCCGGCTGGACCTATGAATTGAAACTGGTCAGCGACGGACGTACCCACTGGGTAACTGGCGGTGGCAATCATCCTCCGCCCATCATTCATCTGAAACAGGATGAAACCATTGAGAACCATTTGAAACAATATGGCGTGGCCAGCACCCGATTCTTTGAACATGTTGAACTTCCCTCGTATGTTGCTCGAGCGCAAAACAACCAGACGACGGGTTCCGCCAGTTTGCGGCGATCCCAGGTCACTTCAGGTGGGATACGATAACCAACCATGCAGCCCACCTCGATTCCAGGATTCAGTGATCCAGTCAGTTCGTTTACCCACCTTTTTGTGGGTGTTCCATTTTTTGTCGTAATGACGGTAATTCTGGTCTGGCGGGGCCGGGGTGATCGTGGCCGAATGGTGACGCTCGGTATTTACGGCTTTACAAACATCCTGCTGTTCACCTTGAGTGGTGTGTATCACATGCTGGATCGCACCTCGACAGCACGCATGGTGCTGCAGCGACTCGATCATGCAGCGATCTTTTTGCTGATTGCTGGTACCTTTACCCCGGCACATTACATCTTGTTTCGCGGCTGGAAACGCTGGGGACCACTCGCAGTTGTTTGGGGGGCAGCCATCGCGGGCATCACTCTCAAGAGCATTTACTTCAACGATCTGTCTGAATTTCTGGGTTTATCGCTCTACCTCGGACTTGGCTGGCTGGGCATGTTGTCAGGTTATTTCATTTGGTTCTACTACGGCGGCTGGCTGTTTCGCCCGCTGTTCTGGGGTGGGATTTCCTACACAGTTGGTGCGGTTCTCGATTTCCTGCAGGGACCGGTGCTGATCCCCGGCGTGTTGAGTGCCCATGAACTGTTCCATATTGCAGTACTGGCTGGCGCCGGGTGGTTTTGCTATTTCATTTACCTCATTGCACCGGGTAATCTGCAGATGATTGAACGTAAGCCCAGACCAGAAGTAATGGAGGAACTTAGCCACTGAGTTGAAGGCTTCTCAGGAAGGCGGGTTGACTTGATCCAACCGGTAAGGCTGTCCATTTTGATACAGCTTGAGCCTGGCCTGACGATCACGCCTTGATTCAGTTGGTTCCTTAGTCATCATGTCCAGAACCTGTTGTTGATATCGTTTGGCTTCTTCAAACTGACCGGCTTCAGCGTACGCTGCGGCCAGCGTGTCTATCATATAGTCCAGCTTCCATTCGGTAGCGATGCAGGCTTGTTCAGCCAGGCCAACAGCGCGTGTGCCATCTCGCAGTTCAGGAATCGGCGTGGTGGCAAGTGCCCATGCCAGTAAGTTTGCTGTCATTGGCTGAGGAGCCTGTAGATGAGCGTCTTCACGATCTTTCAATGATCTCAGATATTCTCCTCGCTTTATGGTGAGCGAAGAACGGTTCACCAGAGCATTGACATCGTTGGGATGTATAGCAAGATGCTGGTTGTAATCCGCTAGGGCTTCTTCATCACGCTTCAGATATTGATAAGCCTGTGCTCGAAGAGAGTAGGCAAAAACATCAGGCTGAAGGTGGATGGCTTTGGTCAGTTTCTCAATCGCTTGTTCGTATTGCTCGAGCATAATATGCACGGTCGCACAGGCTGCGTAGCCTCGTGCATCCTGCGGTGCTAACGGAATCATGCTGGAGAATGCTTCGAGTGCACGGGGCCTATCGCCGCGTCGCAACAAGAGTTCTCCAAGCTTACCCGCAATGGCGGGAAATATGCTCTGAGCCTGCTTGAAATCTTCCAGGGCCTGTTCTTCCTGGAAAAGGTCCCATCTAATGTCGCCACGCAGCAGATAGATATTCGCTGTTGCCTCTGGGATAGATTGCATTTCCACAAGGTGGAGGGCACGGTTGATGTCCTTCATCGCAAGGTCGAGCTTGCCCTGTTGATGAAGCAATTGTGCGCGAAGCTGGTAAGGAGTAAACCAGTCAGGTGCTTTCTGAATAGTGGATTCCCAGTCTTTCAATGCTTCATCAGGTTGATTCGACAATGAATAGGCCAAGGCACGCATATTCAAGGCATCTACATAATCAGGTTGATACAACAAGGCATGAGACGTATCTGCGATGACACCGTCCGAGTCGTGATGCGGATTGCTGCAGCGTGCCCGCATGAAAAAGATGGCTGCAGTGCGCAACCCACGATCTATTGCAGCCTGGCAGTCTGCTGACATCTGCTCGAATTGTTGCAGCGTATCGTAAATATCTGCCCGAAGGGAGTAAGGTTCAGGGCGATGAGGATACTGTGCAATCAACTCACTTACTTTGGGAAGCATGGAGGCTTGTTGACCCAGTTGAAACAATACTCTGGTACGCTCACCTAATTGATTCAGTGCTTTCCAGAATTCCATATCAGGCGGATCGCCCAACAGATGATTATTGCCCCGTTCATAGAGTGTTTTCAATTTATCGGAGGCAATGCCCTGGTTTTGCAGCCAGCGAGTCAGTTGATCGCCATCCACCAGATCGGCGTCGGGGTGCCAGCGTTTCCAGCGTATGGCTTTACCATGCTGCAAGCCGATCACTGCAATCAGATGTTTGTCGTGGTACAACTCCAGCGTCGGTCCACCCAGGCAATGACAATGCTTGTTCGAATCAGCTTCTTTCTCAATGCGGAGCGATTGTTGAAGTTCTGCAATAGCAGATGGGTCAGAAACATCAGCTATTACCAGGCTCGACATGGGCTTGCCCTGGTATAGCGAACCATCCAGAACGCAGACGCGAGTAACCTGGGGGAATAGTTCGTCAATATCCTGCTGTCGAGGCTGTGAACCAACTACCGGGCCAAACGAGAAATCGTAAGCATCGCGATCCATCACCATCATGGAGCCGTTATGTTCAAAGACCATCAAGGGAGAGTTGTCTCCCATCGCTCTTGCCTGATCAAGCTTTTGCCGAGGCAGGTCAATGGCCCCTGCGGGTGCAATAGTTTGAGTAGTGGAAGTGGCTACTAGTTTTTCTCGTACTATTGGTGTCGGCTTTTTGAATAATCGAACAAGCCAATTAATCCAACGCATCAGATGCATCTCGCAGTTAACAGGTTGATAACATCGTATCAACCTGTTTTGGAAATGCATAAGAAATCATGATCCTTAGTCAAACACCGGATCAATCACTTTCTTTTTTCTTTCCCGTGCTCCATCGGCCATAATCCATGCCCGCATCATGAGCATTTTCCGGGTCTTCACGAATATATCGTTTGGCAGTGCGTCGGGCGTGCTTCTGGCCGGCCCGTTTGATAATACGTTTCTCTTCCCGCAGACGGCGCTTGTCGTCTTGCATCATTCACTCCTGAATGAGACACGTGCGGCAATGAATGGCACGAGCATAACGGTCGGATTCAAAGTTGCAAGGGGTGTTTTGCTATTTTCCTTTTGATCATTAATGCGACTCGTAATCAATCGCACCCCAGTGTTCGAGAATGCGGTAGAGCCAAGGGTGTCGCCAGGGGGTGTACATGGGGAATGCTACGCTCATTGCTGACCAGCCCAAGGCTATCATAGTGGTGATACGGCCCCAACGTGCAGTCGACAAAACATCCAGCATGGGCAATGCCCCCAGTATCCACAGAGGTGTCAGCCAGATGAACCAGCGTGGGCCGGCAGTCCAGCCGCCGTAATTGTAGCTTTCCGTTTTGGTGAGGTAGAAGCCGAGCACTACCAGCGAGAGAAGCAGTGTCAGCCAGCCAACAGATTTGCGAATCTGCCCCAGACGTGTTTCCGCCTGGCTGATTCCAGGCAACACGAAACTGATCAGGCTGATGAGCAGGATGGGTGTCAGTGAGAATAAACCATGATGGCCGAAGGTGAGATGGAACAGATAGATCAGAGTCGAATCTTTCGGCTTGTCAATTCCTTTGATGTTTTCAGGATTCCAGAAACTGCCTGGGTAATTGTACCACTCGGTGCCGAATTTATCGTAAGCGGGTACCATGGTGCCGATGGCAAGATAGTTGGTGAGCAGAAAGCCGGCTAGAGGCAAGGCGGCACCAATCATAAACGGGATCAGAGCACGAGGCTGACGGAAAACCAGCCACAAAAATAAAAGGCCCGCAAAAGCAAGTGCAGGCAATTCGTTGGCAACTGTCCAGCCGGTAAATAATCCGGAGAGCAGGGCACCCCAGAACGATACAGGCCGTTGCTGCAGTACTGCATTGAGTACAGGATAAAGTGCAAAGATGACAGACCATGCTGCAATGGTGTGATTGTTCAACGTGTTGGCAAAGGCATTGACAAATGTGCAGAAGCAGGCGGCGGCCACCGCAGCCAGCCTTCCAAAGTCTCTGGTACCGAGTTGATCAATCAGTTTTGCCATCAGAATGAGTGCAATTAGCCATGGTAGACCGTTGATGCTGAAAAGAATAATGCGGACAACGGGAAATCGCCCATCGTTGGTCATGTTCCAGCCAAATAGTTTGTTCATTACCCAGTATTCGCCTGCCAGTATGGTAGGGAGCAATGGTGGCTTGCTCGAGTAATAAAACCTGGCTTTCAGAGGCTCTCCAGGTTGTGGGTTGGGATTTATCCAGGCAATGTCAGGCTTCAGTACCTTGTCGATCGTGCCCCAGCCGTTTTCCTTCAATTGTCCGATATCGACGCAGTCTTTCTCTTCCTCATCAAGATAAACTCGCACTCCGATGGCATAGGTGTGCTCTTCCACCAGAGCCCGAACCGTGGCCCAGCGGGAACGGTCATTATCGCTATGTGTCGGCTGAGCTGTGGTTTTGGAACCTGTCTCAACACCAATGATGTGCCCGGTGATGATGCCGAAGGCAATGGCAATCAGCAGACCGTATACAGAATGTCGCAGCGATGCGTTGGAATCTTGCATGAAAGATTGTCTCCGCAAGCCCACGAACTTCAATCCGAGTGCTTATAGCTTATGTTCAGTCCGTTCAGCAATGCTGAAGCTGTCTTCATTCCGTTGTCGTTGAGCGGTGATAAGTTCTGCCAGCAGGCCAATGGAGAAAAGCTGCACGCCCAGCAGCAGGCTCGCCACACTGTACGTGAGCAGTGGCCTCTGGTGAAGAGGAGTTTGACCGGGCTGGAACCAGATGATGGTGAGATACACAATGCCGATGATGCCAAGCACACTGAAGATCATCCCGAGGATGCCCATCAGATGCTGCGGACGATGTTCATAGGAGGTAAGAAACCGGATGGTGAACAGATCGAGAAATCCCTTGAACATGCGGCCAACGCCATACTTGGAACGTCCATGCTGGCGCGGGCGATGCTGCACTACTTTCTCGCCTACTTTGAACCCGCGGGCAGCAGCCAGCACAGGGATAAACCGGTGCCGCTCGCCGTATAGTTGAATCTCCTCTGCAACCTGGCGACGGAGGATTTTCAACCCACAATTGTGATCGTGCAGTTTCACACCGGTGATCAGGCTGACCATGGCATTGAAAATGCGGCTGGGCCAGACCTTGTGCCACGGATCAAACCGTTGTTTTTTCCAGCCTGAAACGAGATCAAGTTTACGTGATTCGAGTTCGTCGATGAGCGCTGGAATCTCAGCAGGGTTATCCTGCAGGTCGCCATCGAGTGTAACGATGAAATCCGATGAGACATTAGCAAATCCAGCCGCCAGTGCAGCAGCCTTGCCAAAGGTGCGGCGAAGCCGGATTCCTTTTACCTGTGCATGCTGTGCTGCCAGGTCCTGAATGACGTTCCAGGTTTGATCGGAGCTGCCATCATCGACAAGGACAACATTCCACGGCGAGTCATACTGAACCAGAGCCGTTTGAATCTCGGAGAAGAGTGTTGGCAAACTACCCTCTTCATTCAAAACCGGAATGACGAGGGTGAGCGAGCGGGCCAAGACGACACTCCAGTTCTACAAATCAATGGGATTTGAATCCGGCTTTGTCCTTTGAAGATTGTACATAAGCCAATCAAGGCAAGGGAGACATACCCTTGCCTTGGTCAGAGAATCGTACTTTATCTGTCTGGCCTTATGACTTCTTCGGTGGTGGATCATCATCATATTTCAGGTTGGGGTCAGTCCATGTACGAATCACACGTACTTCCCAGCCTGAACCCGTTCGCTGCACGTCGAACTGAGTCATGATCTTGCGTTTCTTGATCTCAGCTTCCTTAAGACCATGATATGCTTCTTCCCTGGCCAGGATAGCGTTCTCCATATCCTGTGGAATGAAGATGAAGATAGTAGTGGGCCGTTCGCTCATATTAGCGCCAATGCCAAAGTTCTCACATACATCGCGAACGCTGTTCAAAACCCACAATCGCTGTAGCTTGGTGGCATAGGGTTGGAATTGCTCAATCGTCATTTCCTTGAACTTGTTCCCGCCAGTAGGGGAAAGTTCTTCAAAGATGTAATACCGGCCATTGTTGAGCCTCGCACCAACGACAACTTTCAGATTCCCCAGCTTTTCGATGAAGCCTTCGGGATCCTCGTATTTGAAATTAATACGCCATCGCTTCGTTCGACTCAGTCGCGCACCCGATGCCTTTCCTGGACCTGCTCCATCACCTTCACCAGTGCCAATACCTGCACCCTTGCCTCCTCCCGAACCGGGGCCACCTTTTCCTTTATCACCAGGTCGTTTCTTGTTGGCTTCGATTTCGAACAGATTCTTGTCAGGAATAATCTTATCGGGAATAACATCAGGTGGAATGACGTCCTTGATGTCCTGTAAATCAATCTTGATCTCTTCGTTGACCTCAGGTTTGAATTCTTCTACCGAGCCATCGCCTTCACCACCACCACCGGCAAACACAATGGTTTCCATGTCAGGTGGTTTGGGTTCGCCAAAGTAAAAAGCAATAGCCATGTAAGCAATGACCAGCAGCACAGCGAAGACATGCAGCAGTACAGCCAGCAGAATGGAAATCGGAAATTCGTAATGGGAAGAGTACTTACGCCAGATGCTCTCTTCAGGAGCAATGGGAACGTCTCCCGGAGCAACAGGCTGATTCAAAGCAGGCTGACCAGCCATCTGGTTGCGCCCGTCGTGATAAGGGCCTTGTGATTGATTGATGTCGTACGACATGGCAATTCCTGTTACATTCAGATTCTACAGTAGTTTAGTCTTATTCCAGATGAATTGCCAGCGAAAGCCATCAGTTCTTGAGAATCAGTGCCTTGTGCTGACGGACTGTAACGCTGCCGATGTGGGCCTGGGCCAGCGTACCGTACTGCCGGGCTTTTTCCAGAAATGCAGATAACTGTTCATGGGCGATGCTGACCAGGAATCCGCCTGATGTCTGGGCATCCAGGAAAATTTCCATGAGATCAGGATCAGCATTTTCTGCCCCTTCCAGTTCATCCTGAACATAGTTGCGATTACTGATTCGGGCACGGGTGAAGAACTTGCCACGAACCAGGTCGAGTACTCCGGGTAGCAGAGGCAGATTGGTCAGATTGATTTCCAGAGTCACGTGACTGCCGAGTGCCATTTCCAGGCTGTGCCCGGCTAGGCCGAAGCCGGTGATATCGGTGACAGCATGTACGCCGGAAAAGTGTCGGCATAAATCTGCGCTGGCTTTATTTAGAGTTGACATACTTTGCAGGGCTGCATCAAGCGTATCCTGCGGGCATTTCTGTTTCTTAGCAGCCGTCGTGACAAAACCGGTGCCCAGAGGTTTGAGAAGTACCAGAGCATCACCTGGTTTAGCTGCGGCATTGGTCCAGATCTGTTTGGGATGTACGATTCCGGTGACGGACAGACCGAACTTGATCTCCTTGTCGCGTACGGTGTGTCCACCAATAACGCTGCAACCTGCTTCGATGCATTTACTTGCTCCACCCTGCAAGATGGTGCCCAGCAGTGATAAGGGTAACTCATTATCAGGGAAGCCGGCAAGATTAAGCGCGGTGATGGGAGTGCCGCCCATGGCATAAACATCTGACAAGGCGTTCGCAGCTGCAATCTGTCCATACAGGTACGGATCATCGACGACCGGCGGGAAAAAGTCGAGTGTCTGCACCAGAGCGAGAGTTTCGCTGATCTGGTAGACACCGGCATCATCAGCCGTTTCGGTTCCCACCAGCACTCTTGGATCGGTGGGTTTAGGTAGATTCCGCAGTACCTGCGAGAGCTCCCCGGGAGCCATCTTGCCGGCTCAACCGGCGCAGGAGGCGTAGTCTGTCAGTCGTCTGGTCAGTTCAGACAGGCTCATCAGCTCATTCCTTTCACGGTAAGCAAGATAAAATCAAGATAGAATTCTTCAGTGCGCTTGCCAATGCGCAGTAAAACACCCGCAGGGAGAGCGCTGCGGGTGTAAGGCAATTAAGACTGCCAGGACATCAGATTCTATCCACACTTTGGTTCATCAGTAACTGCCGCTGCCTTCGTCGATACCACCAGGAACCCGCACCGCCCAGACCGGCGATACCCACAAGGGCGACAGCCATCGGCTCAGGAATCGCGGAGATGGAAACGGTCAATCCGTAGAACTGTGTATCGAGTGCTGAAGCGTCTGGATTGTCAGTTCCCGTGACACGAACGAAATAAGTACCCGCTGCATTGAGAATAAAGAACAGTGATTCATTGCCACCCAAACCAGTAAGATTCGCGGAAGCGAGTAGTGTGATACCATCTGTATCGAATAATGCCAAAGCCAGGTTACTTCGATCCAAAGTACTCCACGCTACATTACCACCTCCATTTTGCGGAGTTGCATTGTAATTAAAGCCCAGTGCTTCCAGCAAAACATCCACACGCGAAGCGGAAGTTACTGAGAAGGAATAGAAGTCGGTATCGCTGCTGCCATCAATACTGACGAAATCAACGGCGGTAGGTGCAACGACCAGTGTACGGGCTGAGTTACCTACCGAAGCTGAATTGCCGACAGCAATGTTTCCCATCGCAGTAGCGCGACCAAAGACGTCATTACCCTGGCCAGCGAAACTCTTCTCGTTGAAATCGCCGTAACTGCGATGCGCTGCGAGAATATCGTGATGTTGTGGGCCATCGAAACCAAGATTGATAAAGGGCTCCATCAGGAATGAAGCGTTGTTACTTTCAAGATGGGGCATACCCAGACCGTGGCCATGTTCATGGGCAACAACATTCCTTAACGCACGCGAATTGTTTGCCAGATTATTTGAATAAAAATTATCACCGGTATCGATCACCATATCGCCATGATTGGGGCCATAATTGTAAGCCAGAACATTACTGTTGCCATCGATGAGTTTGCCACCTATGCGAATATCGGGTCGAATTCCCAGTGATCCGGCGGGGCTGCCAGATGTATTGGTCATTGCCTGACCATCATCATTAGCTTCGAAAACGTAACTCACACCGCTCACAGCACTCCAGCGATCAAAAACCGATTGAAACAGTGGTTGCCACTGTGCCTGCCCACCTCCATAAATCCCGTTGAGGAAAGTCTGAAGATTGTTAGGCGCATTGTTGCCATCGTTGATCGGGGTATTGAGCTGCATGAACCCCCAGGTGATAACCGCAGGAGAACCCTGTGAATATCCTTGTGGCTGAGGTGATGCCAAGTCGTTGGTCCAGCGACCGACATTAGGCGGTTGAGCTACTGATACTGAAGTTAATAACAATGCACTAGCAGACGTGAGCAACAGACGCTTCATAACAGATAAACCCATGGTGTGAATCAAAGAAGATGGCACTAAGTTAATTTGCCCATCATCACTGTCAATCAAAAAGCAGATAAATTATGGAATCTTTATATGTGTAGTTGGTTCATGGATGAAATTTCTCGACATGCCGTGAATCATTGCGTGTATTCCAACTTCTGGAGAACTACTTGCCATCATGAATAGTCTTGCTTATGCTGAATGAACCGGTCTCAATCGGTGTTCTTTGACATATGGCACGGTATCTCATCAAGAGTGGCTGAGGGACAGGCCCTGCGACGCCACAGCAACCGATGGATCACAACAGTGATCCATGTCAGGTGCTAACTCCTGACCTGGCAAAGCACCAGGTGAGATGAGCGAAGCAGTTTCTGCATTTCCTATCTCACCGTAGCTGTACCTACAATCCAAAGCTTGTTGATTGCGTGCCAACTGGAGAGTATTTCGTGACGACTGCATCGACTGGTAATCGCATACTCGGGCTGGCTTGCCGTTCGTGTGGCAAACTCTATCCGCTGCAGGCCAACAATTTCTGTACCGAAGATTTCGGACCGCTCGAAGTTTCATATGACTATGAAGTCATTGCCAAACAGTTGCGCAAGGAAGATTTGCAGAAGCGGCCCTGGAACATGTGGCGCTATCGTGAACTTTTGCCACTCGATGGCGAGCCTACCGTCGGTCTGCATGTAGGTGGCACACCGCTGGTTCATGCCCGACGTCTGGGTGCAGCATTAGGTGTTAAACAGTTGTATGTCAAAAATGATGCTGTCAACTTTCCCACGCTATCCTTCAAAGATCGCGTAGTAGCAGTGGCGCTTTCGAAAGCAAAAGAACTAGGTTTCACCACGGTAGGCTGTGCCAGTACAGGCAACCTGGCCAACAGCGTTGCGGCCAATGCCGCCTCGGCCGGGCTGGAGACATTCATTCTGGTGCCGCACGATCTGGAGAAAGCCAAACTACTGGGTACCAGTGTTTATGGATCGAACCTGGTCAAGGTGAAAGGCACTTATGATCAGGTCAATCGGCTCTGCACCCAGATAGCCTTCAAATACGGCTGGGGGCTGGTGAATATCAATCTTCGTCCTTTTTATGCTGAAGGCTCCAAGAGTATGGGCTATGAAATAGCTGAACAACTTGATTGGAAGTTGCCAAAGCATGTTGTCTGCCCGATGGCTGGTGGAAGTCTCATTGGCAAGATCAGCAAAGCTTTCAAGGAACTGACCAGTCTAGGTTGGGTGAATAATACACCAACGAAGTTTTATGGTGCCCAGGCAAGTGGTTGCGCGCCCATTACTACTGCGGTCAAGCAAGGGAAGGATTCACACAAACCGGTGAAGACCCCCAATACCATCGCCAAGAGCCTGGCCATTGGCGACCCGGCAGATGGATACTTTGCCGCCAAGCTGATCACCAACAGCGGAGGATGGGCTGAAGATGCCACCGATGAAGAGATCATTGAAGGCATGCAACTGCTCAGCCAGACCGAAGGCATTTTTGCAGAGACTGCTGGCGGTGTGACAGTCGCAGTTGCCCGCAAACTCATCGAACAGAAACGATTGCCGGTCGATGAACCGATTGTCATCTGCATTACTGGCAACGGTCTGAAAACACAGGATGTTCTGGAACAGATGCTGGAATCAGTACCACTCATCGGACCGACCTTGAATGAGTTTGATCAGGTGGTAACTGGACCCAGGGAAACTGTTAGAAAACCAAGCACGGCAACTGTTTAGCCGTGTCTATTGGTGTGGGTGCCACGGTTTGCTTGTACTCACGCTAACCGTGCCAATTTACTGCATAGTTACTTTTTCATCGCTTACCTAATACGAAACACAAAAAGAGAACCCCATGCCCATCGAAGTTCAGATACCAACACCCTTGCGAGCGCAGACAGAAGGCCAGGATTCACTGCAGGCCAATGGCACCACGGTTCATGCCGTTCTGCAGGATGTTGTCAGCCGGTTCCCTGCACTGAAAGATCGGCTCTTTGACAATGCAGGCCAGCCTCGCCGTTTCGTCAATTTCTTCATCAACGATGAAGATATCCGTTTTCTGGATGGAATGGAAACAGCCGTCAAGGATGGTGATAGCCTAGCGATCATTCCCGCCGTGGCAGGGGGGTAATCCATGGAACGGTACAGCAGACAGATGCGGTTTCATGGTGTCGGCGAAGCTGGGCAGAAAAAACTACTCGCTAGCAGAGTAACACTGTGTGGATGCGGTGCTCTTGGCACTGTTCTAGCCAATGTGCTGGTGCGAGCCGGCATCGGCTTTGTTCGAATCATCGATCGCGATTTTATCGAAACGCATAACCTGCAGCGGCAGGTATTATTCGATGAAGATGATGTGACCGCCAACCTGCCCAAGGCGGAAGCTGCTGCCCGCAAGTTGCGGCGCATCAACTCAGAAATCACCATACAACCCATCGTCACCGATATTGATCACACGAACATCATCGACTTTGTGAACGACGTTGATCTGGTGCTTGATGGAACCGATAACTTTGAAGTTCGCTACCTGGTCAACGATGCTGCTATCAAGCTGAACAAGCCGTGGGTATACGGTGGAGCGATTGGAAGCGTCGGCCAAACCATGACTATCATCCCAGGGCAAACGCCTTGTCTGCGTTGTGTTGTGGAAACCAGTCCGCCACCAGGCATGGCTGCAACCTGCGAAACCGCGGGCGTACTCTCACCCACTATCAATGTCATTGCCAGTCTTCAGGCAACCGAAGCGATCAAGATACTTACTGGACACATTGAAGCGATTAACCGGGAACTGGTATACATCGATGTCTGGGATAATGAGTTCCGTAGGTTCAAGATTAGCAAGCTGAAGGACAAGGTGGATTGCCCCTGTTGCAAACAGAAGAACTTTGAATGGCTTGAAGGCAAAATGGGGGCTCACACTACTTCCCTATGTGGCCGTAATGCTGTCCAAGTGGCTCATCGCACGGCAAGTCAGTTGAATTTTGCCACCCTGGTTGAAGTTCTTCATGGCGTTGCTCAGGGTGAAGTAACTCACAATAAATTCATGCTGCGGTTTACCGCAGATGGCCATGAATTCACGGTGTTCCCGGATGGCCGGGCAATCATCAAGGGTACAAACGATATTGATCGTGCTAAAACCTTATATGCCAAGTACATAGGACATTAATCCGGGGAGGAATGAAGAAGTTGAGAATTTCTGTTCAGATTAGCCTGGTTTTTGAGCTATCCTAGACAGACCTCTCACACTCGGAAAACTGCGATGAGCTACGGCACATTGTCTTCCCTTGGTTCGCACCCAGGCTTTACACCTGATGAACAGGCTGTCAGCATGGCTCAGCCTACGCTGCTCCGTTCGAAGAGTGAATACCAGCCAAACCTGGTTGATATTCCTGTTGAACCCGTTTTGCGAGCTAACGAAAGTCAGGCTCCGCGTCAGGTCAGACTGGAGATTCTATCTGACGAAGTTCTAAGTCTGTTTGCGGTAGCCTCACGGCCAGCATGGATCAGTCGTTTGACTTACCTGTGTCTGATCGGGTGCCTGTTTTACATGATCTATGGTGGCATACAGGGAATGTTATTGGGGCTGGAACGGAACAAGAACAGCATGGTGGTGATGTGGGGAGTCTTTGCCGGCGTGCCTGCATTGTTTCTATTGGGAACTTTGATCTATCCCTTTTTCAAAGCTGGCCCCATGCAGTACCGCTTTGATCGTTCAGCTCGTCTAATGACTATGCAGCGATGTTACGGCTTCAGCAAAACTCCCCGACTGCTGGCTACCTACAGTCTGGATGATGTCGTTGCACTGCAGTTGCTGTATCGATACTTTGCAGCATTCCAGGCAGGAGTTCATCCACCATCGGAACACAAGCATAGCTATGAAATGAACCTGGTGTTTCGCAACACTCTGCCACCGCGAGTGAATCTGGCTGTTCATTCCGACTGGAAATGGATGAGGCAGGCAGGGCCTCGACTGGCCGAGTTCCTCGATATTCCTGTCATTGATCAGTTGTGCCAAACCTGAGGTTGCCTGGCGACAATATTGCACGGGCGCCTCTTCCTTACGGAGAAGTTGGTTATCTCATGCCCGTTACCTATCTCGACAATGCCGCCACCAGTTTTCCCAAGCCAGAATCGGTCTATCAGAAACTCGATCAGTTTGCCCGGCAGACGCTGGCTAACCCTGGTCGCACATCACATAAGATGGCTTTGACCGCTGAGCAGGAAATTCATCAAACTCGCCACCTGCTCAATCAATTGTTTCGCGGTGAAAATTCAGATCATTTCGTCTTCACGTTGAACTGTACCGATTCGCTCAACATGGCCATGAAGGGCGTGTTGAAAAAGGGCGATCATGTCATAACCACCAATCTAGAGCACAACAGTATCAGCAGGCCGCTGGAAGCACTCAAGGATCAAGGGTTGATCACCTTGACGAGGGTGACAGCCGATGCCGAGGGCACGGTCTCCGTGGAAGCTGTACGGCAAGCATTTACACCACAGACATCCCTGGTTGCCATGACCCATGCCAGCAACGTACTCGGTACCATTCAGCCAGTTGGCGAAGTGGGAGCGCTGGTGCGGGAAAAGAATGCTTTGCTTCTGGTGGATGCTGCCCAGACAGCAGGAGTGATTCCCATTGATGTGCGTGAGATGAACATTGACCTGCTGGCATTGCCTGGCCACAAAGCGCTGCTGGGTCCGACGGGAACCGGAGTACTCTATTCGGGGCCAAGAGTAAACCTTCACGCCTGGCGGGAGGGTGGCACCGGCGGCGATTCCATGAGTCGGCTGCAACCTGAAGAATATCCATTCCACATGGAAGGTGGAACGCCCAATGTTCTGGGCTTGGCCGGGCTGCGGGCCGGTATTGAATTTGTCATGGAGAAAGGGTTGTCGAAAATAGCCAGCCACGAAAACGCACTGGTTGAAAAGCTGATTGATTATCTGCAAAAGCGGGGTGATTGTACGCTGTATGGTCATCTCGATGCATCGCGACGTGTGGGCACGCTGAGTTTCAGTCATCCTGCTTTTGATTCACCCGACCTGGCGGCTATGCTCGATACCAGTTTTGATATCGCAGTCCGTCCTGGAATGCATTGTTCTCCATACATCCATCAGTCGCTGGGCACCGCACCACACGGAACCGTCCGTGTCAGCCCGGGCATATTCAATACCGAGCAGGATATTGATCGATTGACGGAAGCACTCTCGCAGATTCTGGGTTAAGCCATTTACAGGCCGTGTCATACCTTAAAGACATGGCCGATGTCAAATCCGCATTAATATTGATGAACCCGGCTGCAGGCAGCGCTGAGCCTGATCTGGTCCGTGCTATACTTTCGAATGCACTGCGGCAACACGGCTGGGAGTTTTCCTTTTACATCCTCGAAAAAGGCGTTGTAGCAGCGAGTATTGTTCCGGTGATTCAACAGGCAACTGAGCAGGGCACAACGCTGATTATTGCCAGCGGTGGCGATGGTACAGTTTCTTTGGTTGCCACCGCAGTCATTCTGTCAGGTTTGAAAGAGCAACTCAGGCTGGGATTATTCCCTGCAGGTACAGCGAATTCTCTCGCTAAGGAATTGGGCATGCCAGCAGAATGGACCGAAGCTGCACAGTTTCTGGCATCGTTGGAGGCATTTAGTTATCTTGATGCCATGAAAATGGGAGAGCGATATTGTTTTCTGCGGATCGGCATTGGGCTGGATGCTGCTACAATCGAAGCAACAACCCCCGAGGCTAAACGCTGGCTAGGCCGATGGGCCTATCTCCGCACATTTCTAAGCCGGTTTTTCAACCCGCAGCGGGTGAAATATCATTGTGTGATTGATGGCAGGCATCGCCGGTTCTGGGCCGTGCAGGTTTTCATTGCCAACGGCGGGCGCATTGCCCTGGCACCGTTTCGAATAGGCCCGGACATTGCCTACGATGATGGTCTCTTGAACCTGTGTGCCTACGATGCACTCAGCGGGTGGGATTATTTCACCGTCGGCTGGCGACTGTTCAGAAAACGGTATGATGAAAACCCGCTTTTGAAATTCTGGACCATTCGAAACAGCATCACCGTCAGTGCCAAGCGGGCGTTACCAGTTCAGGGAGATGGCGAACCCTGCGGCACCACACCAGTCACTATCACGGTGTTACCGCAGGCTTTGCGAGTGGTAGCTACAAAGGTCTAAAGGATCATTTCTTGTGGCTGAGCAAACGTATCTCGTAGGACAGTCGTGCTTGCTGAGCCAACTTGTATTCCAGTAAGGTCACGACCTGAGCATCATATTTTGCCTTGGCCATACGTTCAGCATCTGTGGCAAGTTTGATGGTTTCTTCCAGTTCCTTCTGCAGATCACCTTGTTCAAATTGTATCAATTGAGTCAGAGCAGCGAATCGATCCCGGAGTGATTCCAGCAGGAAATTGATATTCTCTTTGCCAGCCTTGTAAGCCTTCATTCGTAATTGATATACGGTATCGCTGGTTTCTGCTTGCGCTTTGAGCAGTTCAAGTTTGCGCAGGTTTTCCGTCGCCTGAGTTTTCTCAACAACTGGCGTTTCACGGCGGTACACATGAACAACCTGTTTCTGCTCGCCTTGCTTAGGAAATTGTGCCAATGGACTTTTTCTGTCAGCAATCACTTTGCCATCTGCAGTTTTGACGAAAGGGACTTGGCCACCGTAAGTGATGGTCAGAGTATCCTTCTGTAATTCATAAAGACACAAGGCTCTTTCCATAACGGAAGGGAACACTAGCACATCTTCATTAACCAAGGCAGGGTCAGTAATCTGCAGTTCGAGTTGCTTAGGTTTCTTTTCAGGATCAAGCACGAATTCAAGAGCACCTGTTTCATGCGCTTCGCCAGTGTGTTTTCCATCCTTGACTGCATACTGCGTTTGGGCATACTTCCTCCCTTTGAAAGTCAGATCAGTTACGCCCATTAACGTGCCGGTGACCTCATGACGAATTTCACGTCGCCAAGTACCTTGAATGGCCTGATAATCGGAATGCTCACTTTGGTTGGCAGGCAACGCACTAATGAGCGAGGTCACGTCCCCGTTAACCGGGTTGGTTGTATCTGCTCTATACCAGGCTGCATAGCCAGCACTGACAGTCAACCCTATGCCCGCGACACAGAGCAATACCCATTTGGCTGAATGCATCATCGAAACTCCGCATTGTGCAAGTAAGGCCAGGGCAGGGGTTCCGCCTTGCGTTACTGTCGACATGGTTTTAGCAATCAGATGTTCGGGAACTTGAGCCATTCCCCATTCGCTCAGCAGCGTGGCTGCTAGAGATGGAGCAATGCCTCGCCGCAACAGACGGGAATGGAGCAGTTTCCTGGCACGCGACAATCGGCCTGCAACAGTACCCAGCGGCCAGCCTAAGAGTTCTGCCGCCCGCGATTGCGACATTCCCTGAATGTAACAAAGCAGCACTGGTTCACGATACATGGCAGGCAGCCTGGCAAGCTCAGCATCGACGATCTGCTGCTCAGTCGAATCGAACGAAACGCGAGGCTGCTGCAGTTTGTTGATACCCATGATGCGTTGCCGATGCTGTTGTCGCTGGCTGGTGCGTTTCAATTTGCCTGCAATCCGCAACGCCACACCATGCAACCAGCTTGCTAGCGATGCAGGTTTGCGGATATGTGGCGAGTATTGATACAAGGCGAGAAAGGTTGCCTGAAAGACATCCTCCGCATCGGCTCCGTGCAGGTGTTGCCTGCGACAAACACCCCACACCAGTGGTGCAAATTGATTCAACAACACTTCAAAAGCACTGTGATCCCTGGATCGGAGAAACTGATGAAAGGCAGAAACATGCTCCTGCTCACCCGTTTCCCGTGCAGAAATTTGCATTGTAAAAGGCCTGACAGACACAACCTACTCCTCATCGCACCACCAACACATAGTACCCGCGCGATGGGTGCCACTTACACTTTTTTTGTGGAAAATATTTCTGTGTCTTAAATCCAATGGAGTTGCAATATAAGTTCAAAGGCTTTCTTTGATGAATTACTGTGCCATTTGCAGTGCTGTATCTACCCTTGCCAGTGTTTCATCCTTGCCCAGAATCACCAGACAATCAAACAGGCCTGGCCCCACCGGTACACCAGTCGCAGCGACGCGCAGGGCATGGTTCATGTCTGCCAGTTTTAATCCCTTGCTTTCGCAGAACTGGTGCAGGCTCTGTTCTAATGTGGATTTGTCGAAAGCTGGCAGTGCTTTAAGTGTATCAGCAAATTCGCTTAGTAGTGCTGGCACGCCTTCCTTTTTCACCCGTTTGTTAAATGCAGACATATCGTAGTCAGGCTTCTTAAAGAAAAACGCACCGTATGCAATGACATCGGAAAAGAGCTTGATACGATCGCCGCATGCCTCGATAACCTGTGTGAGTTTGGCCCGCTCAGCTTCGCTGACCGTGTTGCTGAACAGCCCGGCTTTTTGCAGGTACGGAATGACGCCGTTGACTTTCTCCTCCAAAGGCAGCAATTTCATGTACTCGCTGGCGAGCCAGAAAAGCTTGTCCTGATCGAAGTTGCCTGGGGCATTGTTGACTCGATCTAGCCCGAAATGCTTGATCATTTCAGGCAGCGGGATGAACTCGGTTTTGTCATCAAGAGACCAGCCCAGCCTGCCCAGGTAATTGACCAGAGCAGCAGGCAGGTAACCCAGTTCCCGGTAGTAGGCAACTGTTGCGATGTTAAGATCTGTGCGGCTGGCGATCTTCTCGTCAGTCCAGCCCATGCTTCTGAGCTTAGCGAGTTCATCCTTGGTGAGAGGCGGTAGCTTGCGTTTGCTCATCTTGTCGCCTTTGTAATTGACGACCGGGACGTGAGCAAACTGAGGCACCTTAGCGCCAAGCGCCTGGTAGGCAAGCACTTGTACAGGCGTGTTAGAAAGATGTTCCGCAGCCCGGATGACATGGGTGATGTCCATAGCCACATCATCAACGACGGTGGCAAAGTTGTACAAAGCCCGGCAGGTTCCATCAGGATCGGGGGCACGCAGGATTACCGGGTCGCCGATCAGATCAGTCTGAAATTCAACCCGTCCACGGATGAGGTCTTCAATAACCACGGTCTGGCCGAGGGGTACCTTCAATCGCAATGCCTTGGGAGTTGCCTGGTATTGTTTGACATTCTCAGCAGCAGGCAGATCGCGGTTGGGCCCTCGATGGACGTAAGCTTTCTTGGCTGCTTCAGCCGCTTTTCGATCGGCATCGAGTTGTTCCTTGGTCATAATGTCGGGATAGGCATGGCCAGCATGCAGTAACTTCATTGCTGCTTCAACATACAGATGATTGCGTTGCCCCTGAAAATATGGTGCATGCGGGCCAATGCTGCCGGTGCCATCAGGAGTGGGGCCTTCATCCCAGTTCAGGCCAAGCCAGCGGAATCCATCAAGAATGGGAAGAAGTGCTTCAGCCTGATTTCGATCAGCATCGGTATCATCAATGCGGAGAATGAACTTCCCGCCATGATGGCGGGTAAACAGCCAGTTGAACAATGCAGTTCGCACGCCACCAATGTGCAGGTAACCTGTTGGTGATGGTGCGAAGCGTGTGCGAATGGACATGGTGTACTTTTGATAAAAGAAGATGATCTATGGACTGACAGTTATGATCTGTTAGTCATGAAATTTTATGGAAACGGGTTCAGTTGTCGTTGTGGCTGTTTGATCAGAAGTGCTTCACACCAACTGCTTCTGCCTTTTGACTTTCAGTACATGTGGCATTTCGCACAGAGGTGTTACCGGAGCTGGTTCGGTAAGGATGTCGTGCAGTGTAGTTTCCCTGAAAGATTTTTCGATTGCAGCCAGGGCATCATCGAGCCGGCGGTGCAGGGCACACAAGCGAAAACCGTGTGTTTGCAGTTTCAGCGGGCAGGACGTGATGCGCTCCAGTGGATCAACCGCGTTGAGAATTTCCAGCATCGTGAGTTCAGTAGTATCTTTGAGCAACGAGATGCCACCGCCAATACCACGCTGGGTACTGACAATACCGGCCCGGCTGAGACTTTGCAGCACCTTGGCAAGGTATGCACGGGGCACCTTGGTCATGCTGGCAATCTGGTCTGTTGTTTGTGCTACGGGCATATGGTGAGCCAGGCAAACTACCGCTCGCATGGCATAATCAACGGTCTGAGAGATCATAAAACACTACCTGTTACAATTGACAGTTCTATTCTATCAAGCCAGTTCTCTGGAAGGATTGAATATTTGGGCTTATTGCATCAGGAGAACTAACTGCACCAGTATAGCGTACGGTTTAGACAAAGCGGGTTTTGACGGGAGAAGGATACGTGGATTAATATCAAAAATGATCAATCAACTCTTCATGGAAGTAAACTGCTTCCAGTGGCGGCCCTGGCTGACCAGTTGTGAAAGCTGGGTCTGAATACTCGCCAGTTCCTGATCGACGTCTCCAGTCAGTTCTTCGATTTGTGCAAGCAGTTGATTCCAACCATCTTCTTGAGCAGGTATTTCGCGGGAAGGAGGAACTGCTTGCCAGCCAGCCAGTTGACGTTGCACGTTCGTCATGTGTTCCTCGGAACGCTTCAACGCCTCGGCAATGGAGGTCTGCAGATCAGAAAAAATATCAGACGGATCACTATGCATGACTGGTGCATACCACCACGGTTGATTTTTGTGAAGAGCAAATCGCCGTGGCGCGTGTTGTTTTACTGTGTGGTTCGTCCTCGAGCATGGAACGGAACTTATCTTGGGAACCAATCCAAGAACGATATAAAGGAACGGCATCGGTCAATGTGCTGAGCGTGCGCCGCAAAGCGATAGCACGTTGTTCAGGCCGAACAGCCTGGCATGCATATTCGTGTGATAAACCAAGGAAACGAGAGTAGTAAGGATCGTTGCTCAACCAGTGACCATATTCAACGAGAAAACGGTACCTGTCTGATTCGTTAATCAGACGGGTTTCATGACTGTTTTCGAGCAGACATGGGGCATGTGGAGTAAATACAATCCGATGTTGTTGTTCGCGTGCCAGGGCAGCACACCAGGCTGGCAGCAATGGATCCGCAAGATCGCTGTCAGAATGAGTTAATACGGAACGAAGAAATCCTGCCTGGATCATGCAGAATCGTTGATCAACCGATGCGACGCTTCGCTGGAAGCAGAGCATGCCTAATCCTATTGCGTAGTCATTGATGGGATATCCGCAAAGTGGCGATGCTATGAATCCATCCATGCCCCAGGCAAGTCCGGCACTGACTACTTTTCCTTTGCCATCGCGAATTATTCCGCCTGCCATCACTGCGTCGGGTACTGCCTGTCGTACGGCAGTCAATTCGCCTATCCAATCGGTAGTCATTGGAAGGCATTCGGGTGAGAGGAGAGCCAGCCACTGATCGTCAGGCCAGCGCTCAACGCATTGACGCCAGGTGGAGGTGCGTAGCCAGTGTACCGATTCAAGATGTGGCGTTAGCTTTAACCTATCGCACAAGGTACGACGTGTCGCACGTTGGCCACCCGGCAAAATGAGTAGAGTTACAGGTTCAGTTGCAGCATCGACTTTCCAACTTCCCGCCAGGCCGGGCAATGGGTTGGTACGTATCGTAATTGTGCCCTGCAGCCCCTGCTTGCGGAGATAGCTGGTCAGTACATGTTTCTGATTGGCAGTGACGTAGGGTTTGGCTTCCACACCTCGCAATGCTGTTGATTGCTCATGCATTCGCCAGCTGTATACAATTTCAGGTATGTGTAGGGGTGTATGGCCAGCAGCAACAAAACGGCAAAACGCGTCCCCATCCGGCGTGCCTTCTGCATCTGGATCAGTATAAGCACCGAGTTCAAGTGCCAGTTTCCGATCCATCACTCCCAGGTGAGCGATGTAACAGGCGTTAAGAAACAGGAGCGAGTCCCAGTCAGGCTTGAACTGAGGCAGCCCAGTTGTTCCATCGGGAAGGATTTTATCTTCATCAGTATAGGCCAGCATGGGCCACAGTTTATGATGCAAGCAGGCTGCTACTACGCGTAACGCATCAGGATAGAGTCGATCATCATGATCGACCGGACAGACATAACGTCCGGAACTGTTCTCCAGTGCCAGACGCATACCGCCGATGATGCCTTGTGGCTTGGCAGCACGTACCAGTTTCACACGAGGATCGCGGGCAAAGTGCTCCATTAGGTACAGCACATCGCTATGGGTGGTGCCATTATTCACGATAACCCATTCCCACTCCGGATAATCCTGAGCCAGGATACTCTTACCCAGCAGACGGAAAAAACCGGTAGGTGGATTGAACACCGGTGTCATCAAAGAGAACAGGCATGATGACTGAATACGGGGGTAGGCCGACTTTCGATCCTTGAGTCTCCGTTCCATCCAGAGCGGGTGTGGTAGTACAACAGGTTCCGGCGATGCCGTACGGGGTGTAAGCAACCGTCGTTTAAGCCATGCTGCTCCACGTCGACTGACGTAGCGGAGGGATTTCAGCATATCTCCTCCCCGGGTGACAGCCTGAGGAACGGATCATGAGGATAGATAGGGTTCCAGCGTTGTTGAAAACGTCGCAGCTCATCCGGTCGGTATGCAGCCCGGCCATCACGCCGCATCGCTTCATAGTGATACAACTCAACGCGTGGGTTTATCACCACGCGATAACCGGCTTGCCAGAGTCGCAGGCAGTAATCAACATCGTTGTAATTCAGCTCGAACGATTCATCGAATCCCTGCAACTTTTCAAACGCTGTCCAGTTCGTCAACATGCAGGCAGCAGTAACTGCCAGGCAATTACGTGGAGAATGACAGCAATCGAAGTATCCATCCTCCTGTGACCTACCATAATAGGGATGCATCGGAATGCCGTTCGAGAGGCTGATGCCAACATGCTGTAATTGCCCGGTGGGGAAAAGGAGCTTGCTGCCAATAGCTCCGACTTCATAATGTGCAAATCGCATCATCTGCTGCAGCCAGTCGGGAGTGATGATCTCAATATCATCATTAAGCAACAGCAGATATTCCCCCTGTGCCACCCGGGCAGCATGGTTGATATTGCGCGAGTAGCTGAATGGCCCGGGTACAACGACAGGCCTGGCATCGTACTGCTTCATGGCCTGCTTGGCCTGATCGTGCAAGACATCCTGATGTACCACGAGCAGTTCCAGTCGGGACCAGGTCGATTTCTCACGCAGACTGGCTAGGCAACGTTGCAAGTGCGATGCACCATCGGAAGCGATCCGTTTGCCGGCACTGGGAATAATAATGCTGATCAGATCCTGGGAAGTGGATTCTGGCGCAGGCAGCATCCGCGAAGCGGCATCCTGCACAACAATGCGGGCTGTATCAATCTGGTAAGCGGCGGGGTGATAATCATCTGCCAGGCGTTCGTGAACGAGTTGAATCGACGGGGTGACAACCGAACGTTGCTTCTGGTGCAACAGAACACGAGGCACCTGGGTAAGTTGATGTCCGGAAGTCAGCACTCGCAGCATGTATTCTGCAACGAGTGCACCGTCATAACTGGGGTTGAAGCCGCCAAGCTTTTGCAGAGTGGGTCCATGGATTGCCACTGCCTGACCAATTAACTCAGGTTGCTGGCAGAGTGTTTCCAGATGAAACATTGGCTTGAACAGAGGTTGTTTCAGAAGTGTATGATTCGCCTGTATATCCTCATCGGCATAGAGCACCGCACTGGGTGGCGTGATCCTGGCTGCTTCAAGATATTGTAGGCAGGTATCCGGCTCTAAAAGATCGCCCGGCTGCAAAGGAACTATCCAGTCTGCACTGGTTTCCTGAACACACTGGTTAAGCAGCCCCGCCAGGCCACGATCAGGACGAGTCGCCATGCCAGTGATTCGTTCTCGATGAGGCTGCCATTCGGAATGATTCAGCCAGCGATCAAGGATGGAAGATGGAGCTGCCAGGTACAGATGCCAGGGACTTTCATACTGTGCGAGGAGGCTTTGCCAGGTTGACAGGATATCTTCCTGGTCATGTTCCTCATTCAGTTTGATAAAGTAAACCAGTTTCTCGCTACCTGTACGATGCTGCAGTATGAGTTGCTGCAGTCCATTCCTATCCGGTCTTTGGCTACATAGCCATTCTAGGTACGGGGTCTGAA
Organism: Planctomycetia bacterium; assembly: GCA_016795155.1. Lineage (NCBI taxonomy): Bacteria > Pseudomonadati > Planctomycetota > Planctomycetia > Planctomycetia bacterium. Next base: position 94,197 of record JAEUIE010000012.1, read on the forward strand.
TTCTCTCATGTTGCCTGATTGTTCTATCCAGACACCAGCGTGAGATCGAAGATGCGGCCCAGACTTCGCCGAGCGTTTTCAGTGGTTGATGCAGCAGGTCACGCAAAAGCAGCCCAAGCCCCCTGCCTGCAACTTGTACAGGATGGCGGGGGAGAATGGAGAAATGTTCGATAACCACTTCTTTGCCTGGCGGTATTATCGTCAGTTGACATCGCCGAACAGGATGATGGAAATAGGCATGGAGTGACAGGCTTTGCCAGCCAGATATCGGGAAGCCCAGTTTGACAACATGTTGATCACAGAATCCATGTCCGTAATCAAGTGACAGGATGGCATATTGTCCTTGTTGCATTTGCCCCGTCACAGAAACGACATGCCAGCCGGCAGAAAATGTGGCTGCCCATTCAAATGCAGGTGCGGGACCGTTGACTTTCCAATGGAATGGACCAAATGGCTCGACATCCTGTTTCTGGCTATTCAATAGCAGATTGCATGATGGAGAGGAACGCAGGGAACGACCTGGATTTTCCCGCTGCCACCTTTCCCAGCGTAATGCCAATTGCTGGTGATGAAGCAGTTGTTTCTGCTCTGTTGCCTGTCTTTGAGCCTGTTCAAGTGCTTGCCTGTCGACCGCACGCTGATGGTGTTCCTTGACAAACTGTGACAATTGTTTGGCCAGAACTCGTGTTGCATCATAAGTGGAGTTGCCACGGCTTAACTGATTCTCTTTTTTCCACAATTGCATTGCCTGGTTCTTGTCGGCATTTGACTTGAATGCTGCAAAAATGTTGCGATAGGGTGGTTCCTGGATAAAAGCCCGGAAGGGACGCAGGTTAAGCATCTCATTGAAACGACGTGTCAGTTCCTGGTCACCCCGTTCGAAAATCTGCTCTGTCGCCAGTAAGAGTGGAAGCCACTCTGCTAGGGGGGAATTCTGAAATCGATGACAGGTCAGTCCCAGTGTATCGCACAATGATTCGACTTCCTGACGAGTCGGCCAGCCAAACCGGGCATGTTCTTCGAGCCATGGATGAACCCGGCCATGGCGAGCCTGAAAATCGGCATCAGCCCGGGCTTCTCGCGATTGCACACGATTGCCAGCCGGACAGGAAAAGAGAATGCCTTGCGAAGCGACACGGGCCCATTCGCCCATCGCAAACGTTCTGTCTTCCGACGGAATGTGTTCCAACACTTCCATCGCCACGGTAAAGTCAAAGGAATCATCTTCGAACGGGAAGGCGGCATCCTTTTCGAGCGTGATGTATGTTCCCAGATCGCCAGCGAGCATCGGCTCCAGGTCAGCCCGGACAATTTCTACTGGTAATGGTGCCAGGAATGCAGGTAGCAGATGCAGGGAATGGCTACCTACTTCAAGCAATCGAACTGGTCGATTCAATTCCGCAATCAGCGGACGCAGCAGCAATGTGACGGCAGCATAACGATGAAACTGGTCAAAATCGATCTGTAACAATTGGCGGGGCAGCGGCATTCGGTGCGTCCTTGCACGGTTCTCTGGCGAGTCATCAGGATGCCAGTGTACGCACCGAAACAGGCTCGGCAAACAGACCATGGATGACACGACCAGGCTTCGGATCGTGTACATGCAGAAACATGGCCTGATCTATCCAGTCGAGACAGACCGGCTGCGCAGGATCATCCACCAGACCCAGACACAGCGTATAGGTTCCGGGGCGAAGATGCAAGCCGAAGCGGAACTCTATCGTCGTCTCATTTCCTGCTGTGCCTGTCAGAGAGATCCCTGCGTTGTAAGTGTTTTCACCCATGAGTTCCGTGCCAAATTGATCGCGGAGATAAAACCCCAAAACCGGTTTTCGCATCGACTGATGAAACTTCACCTTAACGCATAGTGTCTGTTCACTGTCCAGCCATAGCTGTTGATGCCGTGTGGTTTTTTCCGGGCAGGAGAATTTATTACTGTCTGACCAGTGCCAGGAAAGAATTTCTGCCTGCCGGTTGCCATGACGATAAATCGAACCAGAGGTGGGGATGGGCAATGCCTCTTTCTGGCCGCGATCCGCAAGCAGATGGGCGACATACCAGTTGCAAACAGGCTCGGCGGGACCGGACTGCACCAGCCTGCCCTGATCAAGAACATGCACGGTTTCGCAAAGCCGTTTGGTGGTTCCCAGGTCGTGCGTCACAAGAAGGATCGTAACCCCCTGTTCCCGCAGTTGCTGAATGCGTCGCATGCATTTCTGCTGAAAGTGCAGATCGCCGACAGCCAATGCTTCATCCACCAGCAGGATGTCAGGATCTATGCTGATGGCAATGCTGAATCCCAGACGCAAGATCATGCCACTGGAATAGGTACGCAGAGGTCGATCAAGAGCCTCGGCCAGTTCGCTGAATCGGGCAATCTGCTCCGATTTATCAAGAATCTCTTCTTCGGAGAGTCCCAGAATGGAAGCCTGCAGGCGTACATTTTCCCATCCGCTGAATTCGGGATGAAAGCCACTGCCTAGCTCCAACAGGGCTGCAACCCGGCCATGTACTGCCAAGCTGCCTGTGCTGGGATTCAGGGTGCCGGCGATCAACTGCAGCAGTGTTGATTTACCTGATCCGTTCGCGCCGAGGATGCCTGTCGTCTGGCCTCTCGGAATATGCAGGTTGAGAGGTTGCAGTGCCCAGTGTTCGGAATAGTATTTTCTCCTTCCGCCTCTGAACCATTGCCTGATCCGATCCCATTGGCGGGTGTAACGGTGATAGCATTTGCCCAGCTGGTGCGCACGAATCGCAGTCTGGTCTATCATTAAGACCTCAGCGGGTTGAGCCTGGATGCTCTTGTTGAGAATTCGTGTTGTTGGATTTGCCAGCTTCATGCTTAAACCACATCTGCCATATCAGGTCGGGTACGTGTAAAGACGAAACTGCCCAGGTTCCAGGCTATCAGGCAATTTACCAGGCAGAGAACCCAGGCCCAGAGCGGTGGACTGGCCGTGTGCAACAGGGCAGAGCGCATTCCCTCCACCAGCACGGTGAGAGGATTCAGCCAGAACAGTGTCTGCCAGGCTGTGGGCACAACGTCCAGTGGATACAGAATCGGAGACAGAAACAAGAGCAGCGGACAAAGCGCCTGCATCATGGGCTGCAGATCGCGCAGGAAGGTTCCAATTCCTGCCAGCAGCCAGGCTGTTCCCTGCAGGAAAAGCATCAGCAGAAACAGGTTGATGATCAAGACTGGCACATGGGGTAGTTCCCCCGTAATCCAGACGGCGCCAACACCAACTGCAGACAAGGAGATGCCCAAGGGAACCAGGCTGGTGCCAACCAGCATGACGGGCAGAACCTCCAGTGGGAAGACTACTTTCTTCACCAGGTTGGGTTGAGCGAGTATCACGGAGGGGGCACGTTGCAGGATTTCAGCGAGTGTGTTAAAGACAGCTAGTCCAGTCCAGACGAGGAGAGGAAATTCGATGCCTTCGCGACCAGGCCAGCGCTGTTTCAGGATTAAGCCAAATACCAGAGTATAGACAGCTACTGCAAATAAGGGCAGGCAGACAGCCCACAAGGTGCCCAGCAGCGAACCCCGATAACGTCCCACCACTTCACGACGGATCAGTTGCTGAATCAGATTACGACGATGCCAGAGTCGCATACGCCAAGGCAGGGCGTCCTGCCATCGGGGCGGGCGTTCTGCAGTCCGAATTTGCACAACCATACAGATTCCATTCTGCATTGTTCTCAGAAATGATCCTGCTCCATGCTACTTGCTACTGGTTAGCGAAAACCCTGTCAAGATCGATAGGCCCTCTGAAAGCTCCGTCATGTATTGTCACGCAGACAATAAGCGGGTATCGTATCAGCAGGCATTGATGAGATCTGATGATGGATCGCCACAATCATTATGAAGCGGCTTTTGCAGCGTTTCTTCGGGAAAGGCGAGTCAGTTTTCTGGCTATAGACGAATCACGACGCAGCTACGAAGGCCAATCTACCGTCAAAAGCATGGATTTCATCGTGCATGGTCAATCGGCTCAGTTCGTGGTGGATATCAAGGGTCGACGATTTCCAGGTGGCACACTCGAAAAACCGCGTCGCACGTGGGAATGCTGGGCCACCCAAGACGACGTTCAGGATGCCGTGCAGTGGGCATCTCGGTTTGGCAACAGCTACCGGGCTTTGTTTGTTTTCATGTACCACCTGGTCGGTGAGCAAGTAACCTTGCAGCACGGCGAAACTCTCTGGAACTGGCAGGACAGACGTTATCTGCTTCGGGCCATCGCAGTCGATGAGTATGCCCGTTCCATGAAAGTCCGCAGTCCGAAATGGCGTACGGTCTATCTTCCTACAGCTGCATTCCATCAGTTGGTCAGACCACTCGGATACATGCTACCCGAAGTCTGCGACGAACCTGAGAGGATTTCAGCTGGTTATCAGCTGTCAATATCCTCTCAACCGTATTGAGAAATTCATGTCGACCTACACCATGACGAGCACCAAGCCATTTACTGTGCCAGATTGTATCCAGGCTAAAGTCCAGTCACGCAAGATCGTGGTGGTGACCGCCTATGATTTCCCGACAGCCCAGATGCTGGATCAGGCAGGGGTCGACATCCTCCTGGTGGGTGATTCACTTGGCATGGTGGTACAGGGACATCCCCATTCACTGACGGTCACTCTGGAAGACATGATCTATCACAGCTCTCTCGTCGCGCGAGGCGCACGCCGCAGCCTGGTGGTCACCGATATGCCCTTTATGAGTTATCAGATCAGCCCGGAGCAGGCCCTGGAAAATGCGGGCCGCCTGGTGCAGGAAGGTGGGGCCCATGCGGTCAAACTCGAAGGCGGAGTCCGCACCGCCGCAGCCATCGAAACAGTTACGCAGGCACATATTCCCGTCATGGGGCACATCGGCCTGACTCCTCAATCCATTCATCAGTTCGGAGGTTTCCGCGTTCAGCGCGACGAAGCACAGTTGCTCGATGACGCCCAGGCGGTGCAGGAAGCCGGCGCCTTTGCCCTGGTGCTGGAAGGCATGCCATCGGCACTGGGTGAAAAAATTACGAAGTCTCTCTCGATTCCCACCATTGGCATCGGAGCTGGAGCTGGCTGCGATGGCCAGGTGCTGGTGTTTCATGACCTGTTTCAGTATGGCGTGGGGCATCGGCCCAAGTTTGTCAAATCATATGCGAACCTCAATCAAGTCATCACCGAAGGAACCAGGCATTTCATCGATGAAGTACGCAGTGGCGCTTTCCCCGGCGAAGCCCAGCAGTATTCCAGTTAAAAACGATCACCGCTGAGCCAGATATTCCTGCAGAGATTCATTCCAAGGCACGTCATTGAAATGTTGCACAGGGAACGTATCTGCACCTTCGAACAACTCTGAAATGTGCTGATGATGCCGATAACGGCCATGATAATCGAGGCCGTAGCCCACGACATAGGCATTGGGGATGGTGAATCCGACATAATCAGGTTCGAGGAAGCAGTCGCCATACTGCTTGTCACGCTTGCGAAGCAGCACTGCTGTCTTCAGAGTTGCGGGTTCCAGTGCCTTGAGCTGTTGATACGTGGTATGGAGCGTGACGCCGGTATCGAGCACGTCATCCACCAGAATAACAATATTCCCGGTGATCTTGCGAGGATCGAGTAGTTGGAAATCGATGGTTATCTTGTCGCTTCGTTCAGTGCCATGATAGCTGGCAGCCCGGACAAATTCGAGCTGGGTGGATAGTTCCAGGCCAGTGGAAGTTTCATCCGAGAGGTGCTTCATGAGGTCAGCGGTGAAGAGTACTGCTCCTTTGAGAATGCAGACAAAGGTAACCGCCTTGGCCTGATGCTGCTCCAGCAATTGCAGGGAATCTTTTTTGATCTGATGGCCCAACTGGCGAACGCGGGCCCGCACCAGTTCCCGGGGGATGCGTGTCTTGATGACATGCTTCATTCGACACCTCATGATGTGAAACGGGATGCACATTCAGGGTAACGTGAAGTGAGGCATCTGTCCAGCAACAAGCACAAGCGAAAACAAAAAGCCCACGGACCGCAGTCCGTGGGCATGATTGAATACGATAAACTCTGTCTAGTTCCCGTCTTTCTTCGCCGCACGGCGAGGATAAGCAGGGCGCTGGTCAATCTTCTTCGGATTCTTTTCAAGAGCCTCCATCACCAGGGCGACAGCTTTCTCAAGCTGCGGATCGCGACCGGCAATGACATCCTTCGGCCACATCTCGACATCGTGGTCGGGTGCCACACCTTCGTTCTCGACCGTGAACCCTTCTTCCGGCGTCCAGATAGCAAAGCCGGGTGCGGTCACGTTACCGCCGTCCATCAGGGTGGGGTATCCACTAATGCCGACGAGTCCACCCCAGGTGCGTTTGCCGACCAGCGGCCCGACCTGGTACTTGCGGAACATCCACGGCAGCATATCGCCACCCGAACCAGCGCCTTCATCAATGATCATGGCTTTGGGACCATGAATCGCAGCGCTGGGGGATCGCCAATCTGCACCGTGACGGGGCGCCCAGTAGGAAGTAAATGGACGACGCAGAATGTCAATGTAGTAATCAGCAATCTGACCGCCTGAGTTGAACCGTTCATCCACCACCAGGCCTTCTTTGTCAATCTGGGGGAAGAAGTAGCGCTTGAAGTATGCTACACCCTGACCAGCCGTATCGGGCACATAAACGTAGCCAACGCGGTTATTGGTCATCTTGGCTACTTTCCGCAGGTTGCCTTCCATCCACTCACGATTCCGCAGAGCGGTTTCGCTGGTGAGAGGTACCACGTTCACCGTACGGCTCCCCTTGCCATCAGCATTGGGGCCAACGGTCAATTCGATGCTCTTGCCGGCTGTGTTCTCGAAGAGAGAATAAACTTCCGTAGGAGCTTTGAGGTCTACTCCACGAACCGCCAGAAGGAAATCACCTTCCTTGACATCTACTCCCGGAGCAGTGAGCGGTGATCGCAGATCGGGAGTCCAGTTCAGGCCACCGTAAATTTTCTTGAACTTATAGCGGCCATCCACAACCTCGAAATCGGTGCCAAGCAAGCCACCGGGAACTGTTTTGCGATCATACAGCCTTTCACCGGGAGTGGTGTAGCTGTGACCGACTGCCAGTTCGCTGAGCATCCAGCGGATGACTTTGTACAGGTCTCCCGAGTTGGTCAAATGTGGCAGGAATACTTCGTACTTCTTCTCCATAGCGGGCCAGTCAGCGCCGTGCATGTAAGGATCATAGAAATAGTCGCGGTTGATGCGCCACGCTTCATGGAAGATCTGTTTCCATTCTGCACGCGGATCAATGCGGACTTCAATGGCATCGAGGTTGAGTTTCCCAGAACCACCCTCCGATGTTTCGCCACCACTAGGTGGAGCGCCGCCACCACCCGGACGACCGCGACCACTGCCGCCTCCCAGCATGGCAGCCATACCGCCGCCTGCTCCACCACCACCTGCGGTATTGGCGATGAACCAGCTGTCTGGTGAAGTAGCGTAAAGCACTTTCTTGGCATCGGGAGTCAGTTCATAGCTCATGCAGACAGCCTGTACAGTGTCTTCCTTCTTCTTGTCGACGTCGTATCGCTTGAGTGAAGCGCCGCCGCCTGGGCCGCCTCGTCCACCACGACCACCACCTTCATCACCACCGCTGCGTGCAAGGTAATAAATCTGGTTGGCTGCACCCGCTGAAAGTGCCACATAATTGCCTGAACTGATCGGAATTGCCACAATGCGCTGATCGATGCCTGCAAAATCAATCTTGAATGGTTCTTTCTTTTCCGTTGCGCCACCCCGGCGTGCACCTTCACCCCGCTTGGCTGGTGCAGCTTCATCGGTCTTCTTTTCTTCTTTCTTCTCATCTCCCTTTTCGTCACCTTCTTCGTCCGATTTCTTTTCGGGTGCAGGTCGGCGAGCTGGTGTCGAGGCTTCCGTGGTGCCCTTTTCTTCATCGCTTTCCTTCAGGAAAGGAGAAGGAGTATCCTTACGGAGCGTTACCAGGTTAATAGCCCAGCGGGGCTGACGGGTATCGGAAGCCGACTGGGAAAACCCATGCTTGCTCATCGCCGTATCGCTGGAGGAAAGGAAATACAGATACTTGCCTGCAGAATCGAAGGCAGGTTCTGTTGCTTCGCTGAGTCCATCGGTAATCGGATAGGCTTTGTTCTCTTCGAGAGAGTAAACAAAGACCTGGGCAATGCGTGCCGGGGTGTCGATCGAGTAGGTGATCCATTTGGAATCGGGGGACCAACTGCTCAGTTTCACACCACGGGAGAAACCATACTTGGGTTCTACAATCTTGGTCTGTTTGCCTGATTCAATGTCTAGGCAATAGAGCGACTGGGAGTTGTCGTTGAAGAGAATCTTCTTCGAATCGCGCGACCAGACAGGGTTACTGTAGAAACCGCTGCCATTGATCTTGATCTTCTTCACTTCACCTTTGCCGTTCTGTGGTGCAAGGTGCAGTTCATATTCGCCGCTGGCATCGGAGAAGTAGGCAATGGTCTTGCCATCAGGCGACCAGGAAGGGTCGCGTTCATGGTTGCCAACCGTATTGGTCAGGTTGCGAGGATCGCCTTTTTCTGCTGGTACCGTGACAATTTCACCACGGAACTCGATGGCGGCACGTGCGCCGCTGGGGGAAATGGAAGCGCCGCGAACATATTTGGTCCCCTTGGCAAAGCGGGCGCGGGCTTCCACTGCATCGGTAGCTATGCCCACTGGCAGGCGAGCCGTGGTGGTCTGCCCAGGAATCAGTGTGTGCAGGTAACCAGCTTGTTCGAAGATGATCTTGCCGCCACCCACACTCAGGTCAAGCACGGGAAAATCAGTGAATTTCGTTACTTGTTTGAGTTCCTTCGAGGATGGTTCGTAAGTGAAGATGTTGTATTCGCCGTTGCGATCAGAACGGAAGTAGATCGTATTGCCTACCCAGTTGGGGTCGAGATCGTTACATCGTTCCTTGGGCTGGGCAATTTCAACAACTTCGTGATCCTTGACGCGATAAATCCAGATACGGGAATGTGTGCCGCCACGATAGTGCTTCCACTGCGCAGTAGCATCACGAACCGGAGTATAGGCGATGTATTCACCATCGGAAGAATAGCTGGCTTCAAAACCCCAGGGAATAGGCAACTGGTTGGGCATGCCACCTTTCAGGTCAACCGTAAAGAGCTGCATGTGGCGGTTGCTGTAAACATGGCGATTGGATGCAAACAATACTTTGCCATCTGGCGTGAAGCCACGGACGATGTCGGGGCCGGGATGCCAGGTGAGCCGAGTGGGTGTGCCGCCGGTCACCGGGATGGTATAGACATCAGTGTTTCCATCGTACTGTGCACTGAAGGCGATGGTCTGGCCATCAGGGGAGAACATAGGGTTGGATTCCACGCCAGTATCGGAAGTGAGTCGGCGGGGATTCTTGCCATCCTGGTCAGCGACCCAGAGGTCTTCTGAGTAAACGAAGGCAATATTCTTGGTGCTGATGGCTGGCTGCGTGAGCAGTCGCGTATCAGTAACGTCAGGGTCGGCATACAACGTTGCTGCGGTACTGAGTACAGCCAGGCTCGTTGCAGCTAACCCCGGGCGCAGATGCTTCCACATGGTTGAGGTCTCGCTACGGGAAAAGATTTGATGTTCCGACTATCCTAAGCTGAAGAGAACATAACGAACAGCATAAACCTAGTTTCTTAGGCGTATCTCATCGGTTTTTCAGGATCGTTCTGCTCGGCGTGGGTCTCCTGACCCTGCCGTACCCACTGCGATCCGGTCCTCTTCCAGCTTTACTTTCACCACCTCAGCACCAAAGAAAATGATCTGTGCAGAGTAGTAGACCCAGATCAGGAAGATCACCACCGAACTTGCCGCACCAAACGCGGTCGCCAGCGATTTTCCCATGTAGGTCAGGTACCATACAAAAAAGAGCCGACCCAGGAAGAACAAACAAGCAGCTACCAGTGCACCAAACCAGAGCTTGCGGTATGGTATTTTATTGTGGCTGAGAAACCGGAAGGTAATCATGATCATGCCAGCAGTGAGCAGAATATAGAGTGCGTAATGCAGTGCCGACCAGTAAACCGTGCCACCAGCCCAGTTCTCCTGAAGAATCTTGAGAAAATAGGTGACGATACCATCACCAATAAACAATACCAGCCAGAATGCTCCACTGACAATCACCATGATGAGGGCGAGGAAATAATTTTTGACATATCCGTAGAGCCAATGACGGTTCTGGACAGGCTTGATGTTCCAGATCATTTCCAAGGCAGTGCCCATCTGCAGGAAGAAATTGCACGCAGTCAATAACAGTATCACCGGACCCAGAATGCTGGCCCACAAGGTTGTTTGCGGTTGCCAGACCTGTTCCACCAGTTGCTGCACCGCCTGGGCGCCTTCCTTGCCAATGTTCTCCGTAGTTATTTCGAAAATGCGCTGTTTGACTTCAGCTTCGCCGAAGAACACACCAATGCCTGCAATGGCAATGATGAGCATAGGTGCAATCGAAAAGAGAGCATAATACGCGAGGGCAGCTCCCAGGTAAGATCCTCGATCCTCGCTCCACGAAAGGCCCGCTTTCCACAGTGTTGTAATGACAGGGATACGCATGTACGAACCACAGGGGATTGATATCACTCCCTCAAACTATGACTTTCATAGGTGAAACCAGTCAAGTCGTGGTTAGAATAACGGTATATCATGATTGTTATCCATATTTGCGGGCCGCCTTCGAGGAAGAACACTGATGCTGACACCGATCAAGGTAGCACATTCTCCCGAAGAGAAGTTTCGAGAGTACCTTGCCAGTCGCCCGCGACCTCAGCGATTCACTTCGCCGCAGCGAGACCTGATTCGTTACATCTTCAAACAGCATCAGCATTTTGATGCGGAAGAACTCTGTGCTGCCGCCGACCGGGAAGGGCTGCAGGCCAGCCGGGCAACGATTTACCGCACCCTCAGCAAATTGGTGGAAGCCGGGCTCTTACGACGAGTGCCCCTCGGCGAGCGCGTCGTCTACGATCATGACTATGGCTACCCGCAGCATGCCCACCTGCACTGCACCCAGTGCAGCAGGATGATTGAAGTCACATCAAGCGAACTGGAAAACCTGGTGCCCATCCTGGCAGGCAAACAGCAATTCCATGCGAACAGTTACAACCTGGTAGTGCGAGGCATCTGCGCCGAGTGCAACAAGGCTCGCACCATGAAACGCAGGCTGGATTTGATTTGAACATTGCCACCGTGTGATGATGCTTGAAAACAGAGCTGCCCATCGCTTGCTCATGAATTGAGATATGTGGCCGGCACAAATATCAATTCAATCCTTGGAGGTTCTGGCAGACTATTGGGCTTGCAATTGAAACGAATTAGTTAACAAAACAGGGATAACTATGATTGGCATACGCCATGCACTGCAATTTGTTTCTGTGATTGCTACCGTATTGTTAAGTACGATGATCTCATGGCAATATGGATACAGTCGGCTCTATGGGGCACTATGCGGAATGGCAGTTGTATTCATCGTATATGCCATCTATTTATGTGTATTGTTCATTAAACCACATCGCCGTTGACAATTGGTGAATCAACGAACACCTCTCTACAGTTGTGAGCAGCGCTCGGCGCGGGTCTCCTGACCCCGCCGTTCCGCGACCGAAGGTCTCCCATACCCCTCACCCCTCAATTAACAACCCATGAGACTCTCCCGTTTGCCCTTGCACTCCCAAAGCTCTTCTTTAGTTTGAAGAGAAGCGTTGAGCTTCTTCACGCCGACGAAGGAATGGTTGCATGAGTATCATCAGTGTGGAACCCACGGCCAGCGATGTCACTGCCGTTGAGCGATTGCGATCGGCTTATCAGCAGCTTTGCGGCGAAGTGGGCAAGGTCATCGTGGGGCAGGATGAAGTGGTGGAACAGGTGCTGCTGGCAGTCTTTTGCCGGGGCCATGCAGTGCTCGTCGGTGTACCAGGTTTGGCCAAGACCCTGCTGGTCAGCACACTTTCCCAGGTACTTGATCTACAATTCAAACGCATTCAGTTTACGCCAGACTTGATGCCCAGCGATATTACCGGCACCGAAGTCATTCAGGATGACCCAGCTACCAGGCAGCGCGTCTTCAAGTTTCTTCCCGGGCCACTCTTCACCAACCTGGTGCTGGCCGATGAAATCAACCGCACACCCCCCAAGACCCAAGCCGCTTTGCTCGAAGCTATGCAGGAACGCAAAGTTTCGATCGGCGGACAGGATCATCTACTGCCCAATCCGTTCTTTGTACTCGCTACACAGAACCCTATTGAGCAAGAAGGTACTTATCCACTGCCTGAAGCTCAGCTTGACCGGTTCCTGTTCATGATTCAAGTCGGCTACCCGACTGCTGACGAAGAGGACAAGATCATGAGGCAGGGAACGGCAGAGCATGTGCCGCAGGTCAATAAAATTTTGAATGCTGACGATATTCTGTCGCTGCAAAGCCTGGTACGCCGGGTGCCAGTAGCAGATCAGGTCTATCACTATGCCCGGAAGCTGGTGCGTATGACTCGCCCACAGACGGAGGACGCCACGCCGTTCGTCAATCAGTGGCTGCTCTGGGGAGCTGGCCCGCGTGCATCCATGAACCTGATCCTGGCCGCCAAGGCTCGTGCCATTCTCCGAGGCCAGTTCCATGTATCGCCAGACGATGTACAGGCGATGGCCGCACCGATTCTTCGACATCGCCTGGTAGCCAACTTCGCTGCTCAGAGTGAAAACATCACCAGCGATGTCATTGTCAAAAAACTGCTCGAATCTGTTCCCAAACTGGCTTCGTAACCATGCCTCTGACCTTACCCGCTGATGCCATTGCACGAGCTGAAGCTCTGGGTATCCAAGCCAGGGAGATCGTGGAAGGACTGCGGCTGGGAGATCATCGCAGCCCCTATCGTGGATATTCCGTCGAGTTTATCCAGCATCGCGAATATGTTCCCGGCGATGATCTTCGCCACATTGACTGGAAAGTCTACGGTAGGCAGGAACGGTATACGATTAAGCAGTACCGGCAGGAAACCAATTTCATCAGCAGGCTGGTTGTCGATGTGAGCAAATCGATGGACTATGGCAATGGTCCACAGAACAAGCTTGCCTATGCCAAGTTGCTGGCAGCGACGATGAGCTATGTCATCATCAATCAGGGTGATGCATGCGGGCTTGATCTCTTTGATAGCACTTGGCGGGTGCGGTTGGCGCCCAGCAGTCAGCCTGCACAGATTCGTACCATTTTGCAGGCACTTGAATCAGTAGAGCCAGCACAGGAAACAACTATCGCCCCGCTGCTGCATGAACTGGCTGACAGCGTCAAACGGCGAGGCTTGTTTTTCCTGATCACCGATGGTTTCGATGAAGTAGCTCCACTCCTGAAAGCGTTGCAACATCTCCGTTTCAAAGGGCACGAAGTAACACTGCTCCATGTTCTTCATCCAGATGAATGTACCTTTCCTTTCGAAGGGCATATTCGTTTCGATGGCATGGAAGATAACTCACGTTATCTGACCAGGCCACATTTACTGCGCGCTGCCTATCGCCGGGCGTTTGAACAGTACCAAAGCGAGTTGCGACGGGGTTGCGAGACACAGCATGTGGATTATGTGCAGGCCCGTACCGATCAGCCTCTCAGTAGCCTGGTGACCCAGTGGCTGGCCCGCCGTTCCCGCATGAACAGGATGTGAGGCATGACATTTCTGTCACCAGCCTGGATGACTACCGCCTTCATGGGATTGGCTGCATTAAGCATCCCTATCATCATTCACTATCTGTTCCGCAGCCGCTACCGTGTGGTGCCCTGGGCAGCGATGGAGTTTCTGAAAAAGAGCCTGGAAGAAGCCACCCGTCGTATCCGCTTTCGTGAATTAATCTTGTTGTTGATGCGGATGGCCCTCCTGGGGATGCTGGCATTTGCCCTGATGAGACCATCTTCACTTCGGCAGCGAGGCGATGCCAATTCGCCCGTCGATGCTGTGTTCATCATGGATGTCTCCAGTTCGATGGCGATTCAGGATGGCCAGCAGACCAGACTGGAAGATGCCAGAAAGGCCGCCTTAGCCTTGCTGGAAACTCTGCCTGCACAATCGACCCTCCACATACTGCAAACAGGCAGGAACGTGGTGGACCTGGGGCCACGATCGCCGGTCAATCGCGATCAGGCCAGGATTATCCTTTCTCAATTGAGTCAGAATCATGAAACAGCGCCCTTGATACCTGCGTTGAGGCAGGCTTCTGAAATTCTGACGCGAGGTTCGCTGGCGAATAAGGAAGTCTATCTCTTCAGTGACATGCAACGCAGCAACTGGACCCAGTCGGGGAGCGAACTGGCCCATGTCTGGTCGTCGCTGCAACAGATGGGGCAGGTAATTCTGGTGCAGACGCATCACGAAACGCAACCCGCGAATGCCTCCATTTCCAATCTGCGTGCACAAGTCGCATTGCCTTTGCCTGGCGATCGTGTTCCGTTCCTTGTTGAAGTCAGGAATACCGGTTCCCGAACTCTGGAAGGCCTGACCATCACGCTGCAAGGCAGCGATGCGGAGAAAGATGTTGATGTGCAACCTGTCCCAACGCTGAAGCCGGGCGAAATGATTCCCATGACGCTGACCACCAGGCTGGAGCAACGTGGCAGGAATATCGTCACCGCAACACTGCAAGGCGACGAACTGACTATTGACAACAAGCTGGAAACCGTGATTGAAACGCGAGACAGGCTGAAAGTGCTTATTATCGATGGGCGTGTTCACCCGAACGATCCGGCACAATCGTCCAGTTACTTTCTGGCCCATGCCTTGGGGTCGTTGCGTAGCCAGAACATGGGTGAATCTGGCTTGAATCTGGAAGTAGTCTCTGCCATAGATGTTTACCCGGCACAACTAGCCGACGTGCAGGTTTGTTTTCTGACCGGAATGGGAACAGGTACAGGCAGTAAACTCACTGCGGAAATGGCTGAGCGGTTGGGCCGCTTCGTCCGTGAGGGTGGCGGTTTGATTCTCTTTGCTGGTGGAAGTGTAAGTGATATGGGTTTGGAAAGCCTATCTTCACTGCTGCCTGCCCGTTGGGGCAGTATTGTGACAGCGTCAGATCCACTCAAGCTGGATATGACAACGATCCCTGCCGGTTCTTTTCTATCCCCCTTTCGGTATCCGCCACTGGATCGCCTGGGGCAGGCAGATATCTTCCGCTTACGCAGCCTGGTCGATTTACAGAGTGATGGCATGGTGCTGCTGAAAACCCGGCAGGATCAGCCAGTGCTGACCATGCGTTCGCAGGGAAGTGGCACCGTCATCATGGTGGGTATCGACGCAGATCTGCAGAGCAACGATGCCGTTTTGCGTCCCGGTTATCTTCCCTGGATTCAATCGATGATTGGTCAGGTGCTGAATCAGCAGGCAGGCAGAAAGAACCTGGTCGCTGGCGAAACACTGGTCTTTACTCCCGATGCCCAGTTGCAACAGAAAAAAATGTCGCTGATGATACCAGGCAGTCAGCAGTTGATTCCATTCCAGCAGTCTGAATCGAGCCAGTCCTCACCCCGCCTGGTGTCGCAGGATATCCACCAAGCCGGGCTTTACCGCATGGTGCTCGAAGGAACCCAGGCAGAAGAAACCTCCACCGATACAGGTCTGGTAGATATGTTTGCCGTGGTACCCGATGCTGCTGAAACCGCCAGCCTGAGTACAATGTCGGAGGAAGAACTGAGTAGCCTGTTTGCCGAGAAGCCGGTGATCCTGCAGACGAAATCTCTTCAGGGAACTGGGCCAGATCGTTCGCGGTTATTGCAGGAATGGACGCCGTCACTCTGGTGGTGGCTGTTCGCCTGGTGCCTGTTGGAACTGGCATTTGGGTGGTATTGCAATCGGGAAGTATAAACGAAATTGAATGTCATTAAATAAGAGCATCTAACAAAATGAGCTAGTGCTTCTCGTCCAGTCAGGCTATAAGTTTGGCGAGCAAGGAGCACTGCTATGGCCAAACCGATTTTGGATGATCAACTCTGGGCATTGATTGAACCATTGTTACCGGTTCCCAAGAAGCGTCGAAAGCGTTATCCGGGCCGTAAGCCGATCAGCAACCGGCAAGC